>NZ_JBHWYR010000201.1:0-1059 GCF_042728695.1 Bacillus sp. NPDC060175 | reverse complement strand
TTCACCGCTTGGATTTTTTCTTTTGAAGAAAATTTAGCCATAAAAAATGCACCTCCAATTGTTAGACCATGTCTAACAATTGGGGTGCACTTCATCCTTTAGATTACAGGAAATCGGCTTTTTTATATAAAAGATCGCTTAGCGTACGAAAATCGCTTTTTGTTGGCAGTGCCCTGTCACAATCAAGCTGAGAAAAACAAATAATCCAAAACGAGAAAATTCTTAAGTTGATGGATGTGTGATGCTACTCCTATGGTAAGGTTCGAGTCATTTGAAACAGCAACCTCTATATTGAGTGGTGTTAAAGCGACGTATATGATAAAAAAGATGTATCGCTTGTAAAAAAATTGCATCACCTTGAATGAGCTAATACGACAAGAATCCGTTTCGGGCCTAATTAGGGAATGCAGTATAGATCAGTATATAGTATACAAGCATTCCCTTTCTATAAATACGGTATGTTTTTAATATAATTAAAAGAAAATTTTTGTGTTCTTTAATATGATGTGACATAATACCAGTTTTTTTCTATTTTTGTGATTTCTTTATATTCATTATTAAAGTCGTATTTGTTTGGTCTAGTATCATTTGGTGTATAAATAAATCCTGAAAAATTATCTAATATACCACGATAAGTAAAAAAGAAAACAGAAATACCATTTTTATTTTGTTGAATAATTACATCCCCACCGTTTTTGGAAGTGGATGCAAACTGTTTAGGTAAATGAATTTGTCTACTATCATAATGAACATTAGGAGTTAACTCTTTATGTTCTATAAGTGCTATAACTTTTTCACGGTCTTCTTTATAGATAATAAAATCTAAATTTATATAAATCTCATTAAATGGTATACATATCCAAGTAATTACTATGATTAATTGAATAATTAATGGTTTCCAATTTTTGTATTTGATAAGATGTATGATTGTGAAAATTAATATTAAGAAAAACAATCCATGAACTATTATTGAAAGAAATGGCATAACAAATGGGGTAAGGAATTCAACTAAATACCATTTGAAAAAATGATAAAGTATAAGAGCGATACCGCTTATTC
>NZ_JBHWYR010000200.1:0-1119 GCF_042728695.1 Bacillus sp. NPDC060175 | reverse complement strand
CGCTAAATTTATGTATGAAAGGATCTTTAGAAATGGACTTATTGCAAATAAAGAAAATGGAAAATTTAATTTGGACGATTAAACACAGTAGTGACCTCTCAAAAAGATTTTACATGATAAAATTCTTTGATAGAGAAAATACAATTAAGCCCATTGAAATGTTAGAATTTGGAAATAGAAATATAGATAAATTTGAATGGGTATTTATTAATATATTTCCAAGGGTAGTAACAACTTATGTCCCTTCAACTGGAAGGAAACCTGATGAATCACTAATAGATACAACTAGAGAAAACAGTAAAGAATTACTTATCTTACAAGGAATACGAACCTACACCAAGTTTTGGTCATGTTAACCCCCACCCTTCTATAGCAGCAAATATAATTTTGCATAAAATGCGGGTTTTTGAGTTAAGGTGAATTCTATATGTAAATTCTTCTGAGAGTTTCATTCACATTGTATTGTTCATTATTTCAAGAACAAGGAGTTTTTTATAATATACGATATATCAATTTTTAAAATGTATGCTTATATTTATTTCTTTAGGCATTTTATTTTCTTAAGAGCATCCACGCAAATACATGCTCTTAAGAAAATAAAAGTAGTACGCAAAAGATTGAATGAATATTAAATAAAACAATTTGGATCTGGAACTTACCTTACACTTTGTTTTATGTACATAAAAGAAGAGTAGAATATCCTTTTTTATTTTTATATTTGCCTACTAACACTTCAAACAATCTAGGGCGTTAAGTAGTGAATAGTTCAATTTAAGGGAATTATTTTAGTCTCTACTAATTTAGCAGAAAATTCAGTGTCACCTTTCACCTTTCTAAATTCTAGATGATTAAATCCTTGATTAGCGCCTCATCGGTTGAATCAAAAAGGGTATGCACTTTAATACACCTAGTCCAACAAACGTAAATATTGCTCCTACCAAATCAAACAAAAAAATTTGAGTAGCCCCCTATTTATTGCACTAATTATAACTAGAGCTAGCCCTTTCCTTTTCTTTAAATTCCTACTTTAACTAAACCATACGGATGTTAAGTGATCTGAGGTGTTCGTTTTATTATGGGGAAATTTTTCACCTTTTCTAAACAACTTATTATATTATT
>NZ_JBHWYR010000199.1:0-1138 GCF_042728695.1 Bacillus sp. NPDC060175 | reverse complement strand
CTTTGAACGTACTCACTTAAAGGAATCCCTACTTCTTTTTTAAACAATTTAGATAAATAGGTAGGAGAAATATCTAAAAGGTTAGCAAGATCATTGAGAGATATTTCATCGTAAATATGTTTGTGAATATGATTTAGGCATGTAGTTATTGAATTAGAATATTCTTGATTACTATATTCTTTCACACGTTCTGCAAAAGTACATAATGCATCTTCAATTAATCTATTTACTGAATACATGTTATCTAGTTTTTCGATGGTTTGGATATATAAAGTACCAAGTGAAAAAGCAATATCTGACGGAAGATTACCATCTATCGCATACCGAATAGCTAGGGTAATTGCTATAATACCATTATTTTTTTGGTTTCTAAGTTGATCTCCTTTTGATACAATTGCCGCATCTTCTTGAGGGAATGAATACGCATATTGTATTACTTTTTCTTTATTTCCCTCTTTAATTGCTGAAAAAAATTTGCGTTCTAATGATATGTTGTAATTTTGCGGATCGTTCCGGCGACGTTTTGAAATATATAGATCAGGGTTTACGATTTTATAAGAAATGTCCTCTAGTAATTTGTTTTTTTCCCAAACAAGATCTCTATCTAATTTTTCATTGAAAATTACGTAATGTAACCAAATACTTATATCAATAAGAGTACTTTTTTTAATCTCAGGTAAAAATTGATAGTAGTCTACTCCTTGTTGCATTTTATTATTACAGTTGAAATACTTCATAAGTTTAATAGCCATTTCATCTGATACTTTTGGATAGGTAGTAGGACCAATTATAATAGTTCCTTTTATATGTTCGTGATTTGTTATATGAATAATAATGAAATTTTCAAGATACTTATTCCCTTTAAAAAGTGGGAAATTACAAGGAGCATTTTCTTGATAAATTTCATTAAGATGTTCTTCTTTAGAAGAATAAAAAGGACTACAAATAGTATTAGAAGTAGATTGATATAAAATTTTTCTGTTGGTAGATAAAAAATGAACAGGTACATGAAAGGTTCTATGTACAAGATCACATAAGTATTGTAGGTCGATGGAATTATTCATTATTTTCTATCTTCTCCTTTTAAGTAGTTCGTAAAACACCACCTTAATAAATTTATTCATTTAATATCTATTAT
>NZ_JBHWYR010000198.1:0-1157 GCF_042728695.1 Bacillus sp. NPDC060175 | reverse complement strand
GTAATCGCGGATCAGCATGCCGCGGTGAATACGTTCCCGGGCCTTGTACACACCGCCCGTCACACCACGAGAGTTTGTAACACCCGAAGTCGGTGGGGTAACCTTTATGGAGCCAGCCGCCTAAGGTGGGACAGATGATTGGGGTGAAGTCGTAACAAGGTAGCCGTATCGGAAGGTGCGGCTGGATCACCTCCTTTCTATGGAGAATTGATGAACGCAGTTCATCAATATAAGTTTCCGTGTTTTGTTTTCGTTTAGTTTTGAGAGTTCAATATAAGTATTGACTCTTAAATGAGAATATTATATAAATAAATTCTGCAATTTGTATGGGCCTATAGCTCAGCTGGTTAGAGCGCACGCCTGATAAGCGTGAGGTCGATGGTTCGAGTCCATTTAGGCCCACCATACATTTTACGGGGCCTTAGCTCAGCTGGGAGAGCGCCTGCCTTGCACGCAGGAGGTCAGCGGTTCGATCCCGCTAGGCTCCACCAAAAAGCTATTTTATATAGCAAATGGTATGTTCTTTGAAAACTAGATAACAGTGTAGCTCATATTTTTTTAATTTTAGTTTGGTTAAGTTAGAAAGGGCGCACGGTGGATGCCTTGACACTAGGAGTCGATGAAGGACGGGACTAACGCCGATATGCTTCGGGGAGCTGTAAGTAAGCTTTGATCCGAAGATTTCCGAATGGGGAAACCCACTATACGTAATGGTATGGTATCCTTACCTGAATACATAGGGTATGGAAGACAGACCCAGGGAACTGAAACATCTAAGTACCTGGAGGAAGAGAAAGCAAATGCGATTTCCTGAGTAGCGGCGAGCGAAACGGAATCTAGCCCAAACCAAGAGGCTTGCCTCTTGGGGTTGTAGGACATTCTATACGGAGTTACAAAGGAACGAGGTAGACGAAGCGACCTGGAAAGGTCCGTCACAGAGGGTAACAACCCCGTAGTCGAAACTTCGTTCTCTCTTGAATGTATCCTGAGTACGGCGGAACACGTGAAATTCCGTCGGAATCTGGGAGGACCATCTCCCAAGGCTAAATACTCCCTAGTGATCGATAGTGAACCAGTACCGTGAGGGAAAGGTGAAAAGCACCCCGGAAGGGGAGTGAAAGAGATCCTGAAACCGTGTGCCTACAAATAGTCAGAGC
>NZ_JBHWYR010000197.1:0-1187 GCF_042728695.1 Bacillus sp. NPDC060175 | reverse complement strand
ATATTCTTATACTCATAAATTGTTACATTTGAGGGGGAGAAATGGAATTCTACAATCTCGGTATTATTATTAAAGAACTTAGAAAGAAAAAAAATATATCACAATCTGAATTTTGTCATGGAATATGTTCACAAAGTCAAATTAGTAAGATAGAAAAAGGTATTATTTATCCATCTAGCATATTGTTGTATCAATTATCTGAAAGACTTGGTGTTGATCCGAATTATATATTTGCGCTAACTCAAAACAAAAAATTTAAATATGTAGAAAACGTAAAATATGTAATAAGAGATTGTATAAAGCAAAAACAATATAAAGAACTTTATGAAATAGTGAAAAAAGAGAAAAACGAAAATAATTTCCAGTCAAAAGAAGATAAACAATTTCTAATATGGCATGAAGCGATAGCTATATTTAATGTAAAGGGATTAACCCAAAATGCTTTGGGCCTTTTAAATAAAGCATTAAAATTAACTTTAACTAATGTCAATTTTTTATCAGAAAAAGAAATAGATATCATGCATACAATGGCAGTAATCTATGCGGAAAATGGAGAATATGAAAAAAGTATAGGCATATTAAAGAAATGTTTAAGTAATTTTAATAGGATGGAATTCCCTGGAAATAAAGAAATTAAATTAAGAATTATTTATACCTTAACAAAATGTTTACATCTTACATATGAACATGTAGAAGCAATAAAGTACAGTGATATAGGTATCAAATTAGCCATTAATATGAATAGTTTATACTTATTAGGGGAACTAAATTTCGAAAAAGGTTCAAATTTATTAGAACTTCAGCAATCTAGTGAAGATGGTTTTAATTATATTAATAAGGCTTTATTTATTTTTGAACTAACAGAAAGAAAACAATACATCAAGATAATAAAGGATAAATATTTTAAAAACCAGAAATAAACAAGAGAAAGTTAAAACATGAACTATTCCTCATTGGAATTTCCTGCTAAAACAAGTGCTGTAATACGAACTATTCCTTATTGAGGTTTACTGTTAAACTAAGTGCTGTAATAGTAGATAAAAATAAAGGGTGGCATTTTATGAAATCAAGAGGGATTACTCGTAAAGCAGATAGCATGGGGCGTATTGTTATTCCAATGGAAATAAGACGGAGTTTAGGAATTGTAGAAAAAGATGCTCTAGAAATGTTTGTGGAAGAGGATCAGA
>NZ_JBHWYR010000196.1:0-1394 GCF_042728695.1 Bacillus sp. NPDC060175 | reverse complement strand
TTTTTCTTACCGATTGTAGTGGCTATGGTTCACAGCAGTTTTGCATTTCTAACTTTTCACCAATTAGGACAAACAGTAAGTAGGGAAATGTCCGTTATTCAAAGCTCAATTGTTGTATTAGTAAGCTTTATTTGTATGCAAATTATATACTTTCTTATTATTAGAGATCACTATATAAAACGCATATGTACAAAAATATATTCATAAAAAAGATAAACAAAAAAATGAAGGTGCATACTCAATCACTAATTATGGTTAAAAATGCACCTTTAGAATATTGAAAATATGCCAAGATTAGTATGTTTTTGTTCCCCTATATTAGATATAAAACAATGATTTGACAAACTCCCATGGGACGAGCGAAAGAATTACAATCAAACTTCGATAACATCGAATTCTTATAAGGTTTTAAATTGTTCAACAAAAACGATAATATATAGATAAATATGGAGGTATTATATGAATTTAATCAATTCTACATTAGGAAGTTTAAGTATTATTAGTATAATAATAATTTTATTGGTTCCCATTTTGTTGAATTTAGGTTATTTTGTTTTGTATAAACGAATATATAAAGGGAAATATTCATTTGAAAAAAAACAAATTGTTTTGATTACACTATTGATAGGATATTACCTTATTGTATTAGCTGGAACTTTATTTGGTCGTGAAAATATTATTCGGCCTGAAGGGATAATTAATTTTGATATTTTACGTGGATATAGAGTTGCTTGGAATAATTTTTCACTTGTTTCTTTTCAAGATATTATTATAAATATTGCTTTACTTTTTCCAGTAGGGTTTTTGTTACCCTTAATTAGTAATTTCTTTAAAAAAGCAGGGGCAGTATTATTAGTCGTATTTAGTACAAGTTTTTTTATTGAAATAATTCAATTTGTAACAGATATTGGACGTATAGATATATCCGATGTATTACATAACACCTTAGGAGGTATGCTTGGATATTGTATAAGTAATTTATTGATTGTTTTTTTAGATAAACAATCAGTACCATTTAAACAAATTGTTAAATATATATCTTTACCAGTGATAGTTTGTTTATTAACATTGGGAATTATTATTTCTTACAAAATGCAAGAATTTGGTAATTTACGTATTAACCCAGAAACTAAAATGGATATGTCTGATATTACTATGAAAACAACTATATCATTAGATGCAGATTCTAAAAAAATGCCTGTTTATAAATTTAAGAAAAATTCTTCAGAACAAATAAAGATTAAAGATATAGAAATTATTTCTTCAAAAGAAGCATTCCAAAAATTAAAACGTGGAGAATTTTTACCTCTAGAATCTTTAAAAAAAGGAGATATAATAACTATTACAAAATGTACATTATCATCTTATTCAGATACAAAAGATTTCCAACAGCC
>NZ_JBHWYR010000194.1:0-1502 GCF_042728695.1 Bacillus sp. NPDC060175 | reverse complement strand
GCTTTTTGTGAGAGTGCTACAATCTCTTCTTTTGTAATTGAATCTTTAGTATTTATAGATGCTATATTTGTATATTTTCCATCTTCTGTTTTTGGGATTTCTAAAATCCCTTTATTTACAAGATCAACTACAGCCTTATGCTCTGAAGAATGTGTATCTACACCAGTAATTTTCCAATTATGCATAACTTTTGGCGTGTATACACCGTTCTTTACCTCTTTTAAATATGTAATAGCAAGGTTACGAATGGTTCCACCTGTTTCTCCGAATGCATTCTCTTGTTTAGATGACCAAGTTTGTTCAAATTTACGTCCCTCTAAAGCTCCCCCTTTTGCCTGAAGAGCCTCCATTCTATACGCATTCATTCCTAGCGTCATAACATTGCTCATTTTGATTGGTTTATTTGTACGAATAGAGCGTAAATTTGTAATTCTACTACCATATGGTTTTGTTAAGTCAATTTCGTATTTTACGCCTCCAAAGAAATCGTTCGTACTGTATTTAGACGCACGACGGTTTTTATCAAAGCTAACTGTTACATCTCCGGCACGAGATGAGTTAAAATATCCTGCTGCCCATTCCATATAGTCTTTTAAATCTTTTCCAGTTATCTTATATACTGTAATTTCTCCCAAAGCATATTGATAATTATACGCAATATCTTTCTTCTTTATAGGACCTATATCCAAACGGGCATAATCATTATCAATTTGATGGGCTACTACATCCGCCTTGCTGTAATGGAGCATGACCTCATGAAAGAAATCTGATAAAGGTGTCTCTTGAATCTGCACACTTGGAATACCCTTTATTTCATTTTCAGGAACAAGGTTTCTACCCTTTAATTGAGCGACTACAACATTTGCATCTCCTCTCGCATACTCATGAAAAGGTGTTAGTGTTTCTTCAAGTGTAGAATCAGATAATACTGTAGTTCCATCAGCATTTTTTACAGGTATAGCGGTAGCTGTTTTATCTTTTAAAACAAGCTTCCCATCTTGCTTTGTAAAAGTAAGGTCAATACGTGAAATATGCGTTCCGTATTTATCTGGTTCTGTAATAATTACGCCATTTACAACTTCTTTTTTTACAAGTTTATGCATATGAGCCGCAAAAATAGCGCTTAGTTCCGGACAAGCATTCGCAATATCTTGAACACCAGTACCTGGGATTCCATTCTCATTTTCTAGTCCCATATGCATAATCCCTACCATTACATCTACTTTATCTTCTAATTCTTTAATAGCCTTTTTTGTCTCTTCTACTGGATTTTTCACTACTAAACCATCCAAATGATCTGTCCCTTTTTCAAAATCACTAATCATTGGTGTATTCATACCAATAATCCCGACTTTAATTCCACCTTTTTCAACAATCGTATATGCAGGAAGAAAACGCTCTCCATTTTCCTTATAAATATTTCCTGCTAACGTCTTTCCCTTGTATTGCTCACTAACTTTTTTCAATGTATCTAATCCAAAGTTGAATTCATGATTTCCAAA
>NZ_JBHWYR010000193.1:0-1653 GCF_042728695.1 Bacillus sp. NPDC060175 | reverse complement strand
TAAAACAAATGCAAAAAGAATTAGATAGTGCTACAGATCAAGTACCAAATGAACCTGTTAAAATTCCATTTTTGCGTAGAGAAGTAATAACAGAAATACAAGATAAAATGTTTGGGAAAGCTGAAATAACAAAGAAACAGACAAGAAATTATGTATTATCACCGGAACAGTATCAAGAATTTACAAAACAAGTGAATGCAGCGGTTACTATCAAAAATGATTATGAGCGCTTGAAACAAACAGATTTTGTGAAAGAGAATGAGAGTTTAAAAGTGCATGCAGAGGGATGGATGAAAGAGAATCGAACGTTGAAACAAGAAAAAAGTCAGTTACAAAAAGAAGTTGGTGTATTAAATAGAGAAATAAGCTCGTTAAAGGTTCATATAAAGGATTTACAGGCAAACATAAGGGTTTTATATCAACAGACAAAAAAAGTCTTTAAAGAGAAATTTAAGGCGTTTAGGGGGCTTATTAAAGAAAATTTGGATAGAAAGGGAATTAATAATTATTTTGAGAATGAACATAAGAAAGAAATTAATAAACCTAGGGGATTTGATATGGAACGGTAAACCAGGTTATTGAAAACGTGATAGAATGAAAAAAAGAGCCATGCGGGAACATGACTCTTTTCATAGGGTATTCTACGAAAATACCTAGAATTCAATTATCTGATTATAGATTATCATAATTTGATTTATAATCAAATAGCAAAAAATAGGTGTTTTTGTTGATTCCCTCAATTAAGGAGGAATTAACTTAGATATGACAAAAAAAATTATTGATTTTGGACAAGCTGACAAAAAGGCAAAAGAAAGAGATAGTAAAATTAATAGCATTTATGAAAAGCTTGAAGGTAGTGGTGGACTTTCTGAAGAAGAAAGAGTCATTATGCTACAAGTATTAAGTAAAATGTCTGGTGGAGAAGAGTATTTTATAGGGAAGAAGAAAAAACCTACAGATCGGGTGAGATTTGTCCAAATGATTACAGAGAATATTGATTATTTATGTGAAATTGGCTATTTAACTCAACCAGAAAAGGCATTTTTATTTGATATTTCAAGATTTCTAGAATTTAAATCAAATGTCATTGTTGAAAAAAATGAAGAAGATGATATAAAACCGAATACGGCATCTCCTAGTTATTTAGCTAAGAAATTAGGGAAAACAAGGACTTCTATTTCAAAAATAATGAATGAATTGCTTGAAAAAGGGGTTTTAGGAGTTGCAGAAACAGGTGTAATAACTGAAGATGGAAGGACTTGTTCAGCAAGAACTTGGTTTGTTAACCCCAATATATTATGTAATTCACCTAAAGATGATATTGATAGAGCAACTCAACAAATTTTTTCAAAAGCGCTACGTAATATCAAAATTGAAGGTAATAAGAAAAAACATAAACTACCAATTTATTTATTTTAGATGTCGATTTTATATTGACATCTTTTTTTATGTGTGTTTTTACATTTTTTAGGTGTTAAAAAAAATTAACACAGGTGTTAAAAAAAATTAACACCTCATGTCTTATAAACCCTTGATATTACTGACTTTCTTCACTTTTCTCTTCTCACTCTTATATATATAGCTAAAAGTTCCGCAAGGAACGGGTCGTATTTTTGAGAAAAACACTCAAAAATCTCCACCCTCAGAATAAAA
>NZ_JBHWYR010000192.1:0-1659 GCF_042728695.1 Bacillus sp. NPDC060175 | reverse complement strand
ACCCCATCGCTATCAACCTAATAAAACAAAATCCCCCCTAAAATGAAAAAATACGTTATTCTTTCTGTAGAATCATAGGAAAGGATGGCGTTTTTGTATGTCTATTTCTGTATCTGACGAACTACAACTATTCGCACAGGAGATTCAGAGTCTTTTATCCCCAAATACCTTACAGAATCTAGCTAGAGATGTTGGGTTTGTACAGCGAGCAAGTAAGTATCGAGCACAAGATTTAATAGCTTTATGTGTATGGATAAGCCAAAGTGTAGCAAAAACGTCCTTAACCCAATTATGTAGTTGTTTAGAAGCATCAACAGAAGTGCTCATCAGTCCCGAAGGACTAAATCAACGATTTAACGCTGCAGCCGCGCAGTTTCTACAACAAGTATTAGCCAAACTTCTCAACCAAAAGTTATCTTCAGCTAAGCTGCTCTCTTCTCCGTACACTTCTATTTTCAAGCGTATTCGTATTTTAGATTCAACTGCATTTCAACTTCCAGATCCCTTTTCATTCGTTTATCCAGGTGCAGGAGGATGCAGCCATACAGCGGGAGTAAAGATTCAGCTTGAGTATGATTTATTAAGTGGACAGTTCCTTCATATTCATACAGGTCCAGGTAAACAACATGATCGAACCTACGGTTCCCTGTGTGCCCCAACCGTAACAGCGAATGATTTATGTATCCGAGATTTAGGTTATTTTCATTTGAAAGATCTTCAACATATACAAGATAAAAAGGCTTATTATATCTCACGTATCAAATCGAATACACGTATTTATCAAAAAAATCCTAACCCTGATTATTTTCAAGATGGCAGAATCAAGAAAGGTACAGAGTATATCCAGATAGATATGGAGGTTTTAATGAACTCTCTTCAACCAGGACAAACAGGTGAAATATCGAACGCTTATGTAGGAATGACTGATAAAGTCCCAACTCGTGTGATTGTTCATCGACTATCAAAAGAACAGCAACAAAAACGATTACAAGATCAAACTGTAAGAGAAAAAAAGAAAGGAATGAAGTATTCTGCTCGTAGTAAACGACTTAGCGGTATCAATGTATATATGACAAATACTCCTACAGATATTGTCCCGATGGGACAAGTACATGATTGGTATTCTTTACGTTGGCAAATCGAGATTTTATTTAAAACGTGGAAATCATTCTTTCATATTCATCATTGTAAAAAGATAAAAAGAGAACGATTGGAATGCCATTTGTATGGGCAACTGATTGCCATTCTACTCTGTTCTTCTACCATGTTTCAAATGCGGCAATTACTTCTTATGAAAAAGAAACGAGAACTGAGTGAATATAAGGCCATATATATGATAAAAGATTACTTTCTTCTTCTTTTCCAAGCTATACAGAAAGACACCCAAGAATTATCAAAGATTCTAATTCGCCTGTTCAACCTCTTACAACAAAACGGGCGAAAATCTCATAGGTATGAGAAGAAAACAGTCTTTGATATATTAGGTGTCGTTTACAATTGTACCATGTCTGAAAATCAAGCAGCTTAAATCAAAAAAATGAAACCTGTTAGGGTTTATTTCGTATGCAAATCTTTAAACTCCCTACATGTAGCCTTTAGAAAAAAGAAATAATCTCGCCTAAAATTGACTTTGCATAAGCTTAGCTTGATAGTGATGTG
>NZ_JBHWYR010000191.1:0-1669 GCF_042728695.1 Bacillus sp. NPDC060175 | reverse complement strand
CATCTGGTTGTTTCATTAATGTATTTATAAAGATTTCTTGCTTTCCATCGTTCGACATAGATTGCTTTAACTTTTTAATTATCGTCTCTTGAATATCACTTTCTAACTTTCCTGCAAGTTCTGTATCATATTCTGACACTTGTTTTTTTACATCTGTTAAATATTTTTGAATTGCTGAAGCATCAGCTAAAATATTTGGTTCTTTCTCTGAAAGCGTAAATTGATTTGCAATAATTTTATTTGCCGATTCCAGTGAGCTTAACTGCTTTAAAGCATCACCTGCACCCATCTCACTCATAGATTGATTAAATTGACTCGAAAAATTATTAGCTAACAAATTATTATCAGATTGCATTTTTTGAAAGTTATTAAAACCTTCCAAATAAGTATTATTAGATTTATTTCCTTCATCTAAAGTTTGACCAAACCCTTTTAATACATCCTGAAATCCTTTAAAACTATTAACAGAAACCCCAGTATAATCTTGCACTATTTTAAATTGATTTGTGTAATTTGCCAAAGGACTGTGTACATCTTTTTTGTACATAGTTGTTTGAACGTTTCCTTTTTCAATTATTTTACCTATATTATCTTGTGCACCTTGCAACTTACCGATAATACTTGCAAAATAAACGTCGATGATTTGCTTATTGAAATCCTCTAAAATTGTAGACGCCGTATTTTCAGCCTCAGCTTTCAAATCTTTATTCCCAGTTGCATTTACTTTGTAGTTTAACGTTAATTTCTCTGGTAGTTCTGAATCAATCGCAACTGCTTTCCTAGAAAAATCATTTGGTATAACAATCATCATATTGTAATTATTATTTTTCAAACCATTTTCTGCTACTCCGCGACTAACTACGTACCATTCTTGTTTCGTATTTTTATTTACATTTTTAACAAATTGATCTCCAAACGCTATTTTATTCCCTTCAAATACAGTACCTTGATCTTCATTTACTAATGCAACTGTCATTTTTGGCGTGCTATTCTCATTAGCTTTCTTAACATTTTGATTTAATGCTAAATAGGAGACTCCTGTTGATAGCACAAGAGCTAAAATAATAAACAACAAGATGCTCCACTTAAACTTTTTCACTACTTATCACTCCTGCGGCTGCGAGTCTATTAAGTTAAGGACTCCTTATCTTACTCTAGTTTTAAAGCAATTTAGCCATACAACGAAAGTTGCATGGCTAAATTATATATTTCTTTTGCCCGTTTTTATTGTAGACCGAAATTACGAGAAAGATCTTCGTCGTGTCTAGCAACAGCCTCTGCAGTTTTATTAAGCTGCATATTAATTTCTTGTAATAGCTCTGCGAAGTTTTGTACTTTTGGTTTTAATTGATTAAATTGTTGATCAAAACCTTCGAAAGCACGACCTTCCCATTCTCCTCTTAATTCATTTTGTAAGTTTTGTAGCTGACGTAAAATGTCCTCAATTTGATTTGCACCTTGTCCATATCGAGTCGCTTTCGATTTAAGCTCCTCTGGTGACATACGAATTTGTCCTGCCATTATTAAATCCCCCTTAAAATTTAAAAATAGTAAAATTAACCCAAAATCAATTCTACAAATTGATTATATCAATAATTTAAAAATTTCTAAATAAAAAAATGATATTTTTCCAAAATTTCTCTTTCACTATAATAACATTATATTATAT
>NZ_JBHWYR010000190.1:0-1747 GCF_042728695.1 Bacillus sp. NPDC060175 | reverse complement strand
CACACCCGTTCCCATACCGAACACGGAAGTTAAGCTCTCTAGCGCCGATGGTAGTTGGGACCTTGTCCCTGTGAGAGTAGGACGTCGCCAAGCAAAAACCTAAGTCGTTTCGACTTAGGTTTTTTTGTGTTTATTTTTATTTACCGAAGGTTAAAATCCATAAATTTAATAACGCTAAAGAAGAAAAAAGAATGAAATAGAGGCTGTATACAATAAGATTTGGACAATAAAGTGATAAAAAGGTTATAAAACAATACATATAAATATATATAAGGTAATAAACACCTTATATATATTTATTGGTTTAGTTGTGGTATGAACAAGAATATTTTTGAGCTTATATGAAAAGGTTATGTGAAAAAAAGCTATCCAGTTCTTTTTCACATAACCTTTTTGTATTTTTAAGGGATTTTACATAAGAAAAAATTTATAATTAAGGTAGTTAACATATATTTTTTGATGGGTGTGGGGAATTATGAAGGAAATATGCATGTTATTAGTGGCTGTTATATTATGGGGGACAGCTATTGCGCCAACGAAATGGGCATTAGGATCCATTCAACCGTTTACTTTGTTATTTATTCGTCTTTTCTTTGCGGGTGGAATTTGTATGCTTTTCTCATTTAACGAACTACAAAAAGCAGTTGTACATAAACATATTCCGTGGAAAAGAATGAGTTTACTATCTTTTACTGGTGTAGCTGGGTACTTTATGTTCACATCCTATGGTATTTCTTTAACAAGTGGATTACATGTTAGTATTATTGATGCTGCATTGCCATTAGTTACAATTCTTTTTTCAGCGTTCTTTTTGAAAGAGAAAATTCAGATGGATTATTGGATCGGAATTATGTTTGGGGTTATAGGGGTACTTCTTATTACAATTTCATCTAATAATGCTGATCAAGAGGTATCTTTAATAGGAGATATCCTTATTTTATTAAGCACCTTCTTGTTTGCTTTCTATACAGTATTGTTAAAACAGCCGAAACAGGAACAGTATCTATCAAACAAGGTTTTTACAACATTAACTTTAATTATTGGATCGGTTATTTTATTACCATTTGCAATGGTAGAAACTTTTTATTACGGTTTCCCAAAGATTGAAACCTGGAAGATTGGACTTAGTGTAATGTATCTTGTTATTGGAGCGACAATTTTAGCATATTGGTTTTGGAATAAAGCACTAGAGAGAGTTTCAGCATCAGTAAGTGGATTATATTTAAATGCATTGCCGCTAATAAGTATTGTTGCTTCAATTGTTCTATTAAATGAATCTTTAACGTGGAGAATAGTAATAGGCGGCGGCTTAGTTTTATTTGGAGTGGTATGGGCGGATAAAAGTAAATTAATTGATCTATTTATCATTTCCCGACAGAAAAGTCCCGCCTCAAGGAATGAGTAGGACGATAGTTTAAATAGAGAGGGGGAGTTCAAAAGTTTAAAGAGTGCATGTATATAATGTGTAATTAAAAGGATGTCTTGTATGTAATGGGATGTCCTTTTTTATTATTTTCATTGAAATAGAGAAATAGGATAACTGAAATTAATATAGAAAATACCTTTGGGAATTATTTTTATTATTAATTGAATAAAAGGTATTGACGATTAGTCTATAGAGGTGTAATATAGAACAAGTCGCCGATAGCAACAACGCAGAAAGCGACAAAAGAAATAAAAAAACTTGGTTGACATTGAAATATGAAAATGTTAACATAAGGGAGTCGCAAATGAGCGACAAACAAGT
>NZ_JBHWYR010000189.1:0-1890 GCF_042728695.1 Bacillus sp. NPDC060175 | reverse complement strand
CTTAGCATCAATCCGATTCCTGTTCCTTTTTCTTTCGTACTATAAAAAGGTTCGCCCAATCTCTTAATTCTTTCTTCTGGTATTCCTATTCCTTCGTCTACTACATCTATTATGATACCGCCTTCATTCAGTTCTTTAATATGAATTGAAATCTTCCCACCATCTGGCATCGCTTCAATTGAATTTTGCAAAATATTAATAAATACTTGTTTTAATTGATTTTCAGAGCATTCAATAATCATTTCTTTGGAATCTGTAAATAACTCAACTTGAATGTTTGTCATAATTGCTTTTATGTTAATTAACGACACAACATTTTTAAATATTTGACAAATATCTTTCTTCTCAGTAGGGATTTCATCTGTTTTAGCAATCGACAAAAATTCCTGAAGGATTGCTTCAATTCTCTCAATTTCAGAAAGCATAAGATTAAAATATTTTTCTTGATCCTCCTTGTTAATTTGGAATAATTGTATAAATCCTTTTATTACAGTTAAAGGGTTCCTCACTTCATGTGCTACTCCAGCTGCTAATTGACCAATAGCTGCAAGTGTATCCGATTTATTTAGCAATTCTTCTGTCTTTTTCCGCTCTGTAATATCGCGGACAATGATCATAATTTTATCTTGTAATAATGGTAAACATCTAGCTTCAAAGAAATCAATACTTCCATTAATTGTTAGAGGGTATTCTACAATTACATTCTTTCCTTCTTCTTTCAATTGGCGAATTGCTTCTTGAAATTGCTGTGCTACTGGAGACGGTAATATTTCGTAAAACTTTTTTCCCATAAAAGCTTCTGCGGGTACGTAAAATTTTGTAGGAGATCCTGCTTTATAATCTATAATTGTCCCATCGTCTTCTGTTAAAAAACATAAATCTGGTAAAGCTTTAAAAATTAATTCTAATTCAGAGGTTTGTTGTTTTAATTGCCCTTCTATCGCTTTTAAATGTGTAATATCTACCCCAACAGCCCAGTAACTAAATCCTGTTACAGGAAACTGCTCAGATATATTGGACCACATTATCGTTTTGATTTCACCGTTTTTACATGTTAAACGCATTTCCCAATCTCTAAAATTTTTTCCACGAGTCAAAAATTTATTTTGTATTTGATGGCGATAATTATGGTCAGGATACAGTAATTGAAGAGCGTTTGGATTCCCAATTATTTCTTCAGCAGTATAACCTGTTACAATCTCGCATTCTCGATTCCACAAAACAAAATCTCCATTATAGTCAAGCGCATCAACCATAACAGGCATGTTTTGTAAGATCGTATGTAGTTCTTCCTCTTTTCGAGAAAGTAACGATGTATTTTTACTTTGAACTGCTTTTTTCACCCCAGCTATAATGAGGTTAGAAAGCATTTCAAAATATTTTTGGCAATTGAAAATTTCGCTTCGTTTGGACCATACAACAAAAGATCCTAAATATTGATTGTATAAGAAAAGGGGGATTTCAATTTTGGGAAGTTTACATACTTTCATTTCATTAATTCCAAATGAAAATATACATTCGTTTTCAGCATCAAGAAGTTGATGTGATATGTTGGTTAATTTATAAAATTGTTCTGCCATGGTTTCTATTGTACTCACATCAATAAGTTCCATTAGCCGCGCATTCATTCTTTTCTCACCTCGATATGTAAAATTTATACAAATTAAAAATTCATACTTCTTCATTATACGAAGAAAGTGCTCCTAGGTATATAGCTGTAGAATAATTATTCGAACAAATTCTATTTTTCAATTAAAAACAGAAAATAATATGGGAGTGTTACGCGCTGCTAGTAGAAGTATAAAAATACAATAAATATAAAATTCATAAAAAATCCACAACTTCCATGAAAAATATATACATTTATTCCAATATATTCTATATAATGAC
>NZ_JBHWYR010000188.1:0-1913 GCF_042728695.1 Bacillus sp. NPDC060175 | reverse complement strand
GAAGTAAAATAAAGCGAATTTAAAACCATTGGGCTTTGCTAAAATTATGTAAGTAAAAAACATTTTACAAGAAATTTTTAATGTTTACATAAATTCTAGATAAACAACATAACAACTCCAGATACTTGTTTTATGATACTTGTAATTAAGAATAAGGAGGGAGTTCATTGCATAAAATTATTAATTTTATTTGGGGAATAGTACTTTTATTGTATATTCTAGTCTCGTTTTTTGTAAGCAATGGAAGTGCAGTAAGGTTTATTTTGGTGTTAACTATATTCCTTATTTTTTCTGTGGTTTTAGAAAGAGGTAATGCTAAAAAAATGGCTGATTAAAGGTCGGTTTTTAAAATTTCTTAATGATATAGAAAGTGAATTTTTATTCATTAGTTTACTTTCAATAAACGAAAACATTAATGAACATTTGTGAAGTACTTGTGGATTTTATATTTCCACCGTATGCAAGATATAACGCTGTTTGTCCATCAGATTGTGTAAAAGGTCAATTTCTAATATGAAAGAACTTTTAATGGAGTTAAATTAGCATTCATAAGTTTAATTTCACGGAAAAATAGAAAAACCACCCTTATATGAGTGGTTTCTAATAATCATTTTTTGATTATACATTCAAAATTAAGTGATAGGATAATTGGGCAAAGTTAAAGCAATAAAAAATATTTTATAAATTAATATTATTTTGGTTCAGGATAATGATTGTAATATGAGATTCTAATAAATTCTTGATAGACATTTGATAATTTAGCATCTCTAAGGGCATCATTGCATCTTTGCATACGTACGCTACCTTGAGCGTAGCCTCCACCAGGAGTATATGGATTTTTAGCCTCAAAGTCATCCATAAACGCTTTTAATTTTTTATAGTCTTGAGATTGATAGAAAGCAGCGGCTTCTTCAGGTGTAACATCAAAGTAAGAAGATGATGTTGAGTTATAAGAAGCTGCTTGAGCAGTAGGTGTCTCTAGCATAGTTGCAGCTCCACCAAACATAGTAAGTGCCATAGAAGACACAATGATTTTTTTAAACATAATAAAACCTCCACATAGAGTATTTGGATTAATAGTAATCCTGTAATCATTATAGTTACAATGATAATGGTTATCAAATGTAATATTGCATAATTTATTATGTGAACGAGAATTCCCTCCATCTCTAAATGGAGGAATGTAACAGGGAATTAATAGGTTTTTTATTCCATTCGTTTTGTGTTGAGAAATAAAAAATATATGTTGTAGAAGGTGAGATGAAGAGATGCTTCTTATAGATGTTGCAATACGAGAAAGCAAAAGCAGAATTTTAATTTGTCCTTAAATAAGGGACAGAAGTATTATTTTTGCTTTGCAAAGCATGTTAAGCATCATTCAAAGGCATGTAAGAGACTATAAAATAATCTATTTAAATAAAAATATAGTCTGGCAAAAAAATTAGGGGCATGAATTCATTGGAGCAGTAAAAAAGCTGTTTTCAGGCTAGGTGTTCTTTTTATTTTGAAAAAGAGAATATATTTTCTCAACAGGACAAATGGTAATTATCTATAAGTACTACTTATGAGGATAATAGGAAAATAGAAATAAATAATAAAGGAGAATGTGAAATGATAGCATTAAAAAATGATCGAAATGTAAAAGAAATTTCGGAAGAGAATGTAGATTTATTAAAGGTTATGGCGCATCCAGTACGATTACAAATTGTAAATGAATTAATGCATCATAAAAAATGCAATGTTACACAGTTAACGGAAATATTAAGACTCCCTCAATCCACTGTTTCACAGCATTTATCAAAATTGAGAAGAACCGTACTCCGTACAGAAAGAAGAGGATTAGAGGTGCATTATTATATTGATAATGCTAAAGCTCGTCAGATTGTAGGAATTTTAGGTCTGTAGGTTAATAA
>NZ_JBHWYR010000187.1:0-1951 GCF_042728695.1 Bacillus sp. NPDC060175 | reverse complement strand
AGAGCAACTTTCGGTTCTCAATTAAACCGTTTAGACCATAACTTAAACAACGTAACGAGCCAAGCTACTAATATGGCATCTTCTGCTTCTCAAATTGAAGATGCTGATATGGCAAAAGAAATGTCTAACATGACAAAGTTTAAAATCTTGAACGAAGCTGGTATTAGCATGCTTTCTCAAGCTAACCAAACACCACAAATGGTTTCTAAATTATTACAATAAGCCATTTAAAAAGAGAGATTTCTTATAAACAATTAAAAACTAATGGGGGTTCTTAACATGAGAATTAACACAAACATTAACAGCATGCGTACACAAGAGTACATGCGACAAAACCAAGACAAAATGAATACATCTATGAACCGTTTATCTAGCGGTAAATCAATTAACAGTGCCGCTGACGATGCAGCTGGTTTAGCTATCGCTACTCGTATGCGTGCGAAAGAAGGCGGCTTAAACGTTGGAGCACGTAACACACAAGACGCTATGTCTGCTTTACGTACTGGTGACGCTGCATTAGGTTCAGTTTCAAACATCTTACTTCGTATGCGTGATCTTGCAACACAAGCATCAAGCGGTACAAACAACGATAAAGATATCGCATCTATGGACAAAGAGTATCAAGCATTAGCACAAGAAATTGATCATATTGCTGACAAAACAAATTTCAATGGTAATGCATTTTTAAATAAAGGTACGAATCCTGATGAGGGTAAAGATATCACGATTCAACTTTCTGATGCTTCAAGTGATACAATGACAATCGCAGCTATCCAAACAAAGTCTATAACAACTGATAAGTTAGCAGCTTCAACTGATGGAACAAAGAAATTAGATGCTACAAATGCAGCAAGTGAAATCACAAAACTTGACGATGCTATTCAAAATATTGCTGACGCTAGAGCAACTTTCGGTTCTCAATTAAACCGTTTAGACCATAACTTAAACAACGTAACGAGCCAAGCTACTAATATGGCAGCTTCTGCTTCTCAAATTGAAGATGCTGATATGGCGAAAGAAATGTCTGAAATGACGAAGTTCAAAATCTTGAACGAAGCTGGTATTAGCATGCTTTCTCAAGCTAACCAAACACCACAAATGGTTTCTAAATTATTACAATAAGCCATTTGAACATATACTCTCTGTAGTATATAAAGAGTTTTCTTTTAAATAATTAAAAATTAATGGGGGTTCTTATCATGAGAATTAATACAAACATTAACAGCATGCGTACACAAGAGTACATGCGACAAAACCAAGACAAAATGAATACATCTATGAACCGTTTATCTAGCGGTAAATCAATCAACAGTGCCGCTGACGATGCGGCTGGCTTAGCTATCGCTACTCGTATGCGTGCGAAAGAAGGCGGCTTAAACGTTGGAGCACGTAACACACAAGACGCTATGTCTGCTTTACGTACTGGTGACGCTGCATTAGGTTCAGTTTCAAACATCTTACTTCGTATGCGTGACCTTGCAACACAAGCATCAAGCGGTACTAACAACGATAAAGATATCAAATCTATGAACAAAGAGTATCAAGCATTAGCACAAGAAATTAATCATATTGCTGATAAAACAAATTTCAATGGTAACGCATTTTTAGGTGGTCCTGGTGGGAAAGATATCACGATTCAACTTTCTGATGCTTCAAGTGATACAATGACAATCGCAGCTATCCAAACAAAGTCTATAACAACTGATAAGTTAGCAGTTGGACCTGATCCAGATGATGCAGTTAAGAATTTAACTGCTACAACTGCAGCAGCTGAAATCACAGCTCTTGACACTGCTATTCAAGGTATTGCTGACGCAAGAGCAACTTTCGGTTCTCAATTAAACCGTTTAGACCATAACTTAAACAACGTAACGAGCCAAGCTACTAATATGGCATCTTCTGCTTCTCAAATTGAAGATGCTGATATGGCAAAAGAAATGTCTAACATGAC
>NZ_JBHWYR010000186.1:0-2118 GCF_042728695.1 Bacillus sp. NPDC060175 | reverse complement strand
AATGTCAACCAAGTTTTTTTATTTCTTTTGTCGCTTTCTGCGTTTTTGCTATCGGCGACTTGTTCTATATTACACCTCTATAGGCTAATCGTCAACACCTTTTTATAAAGATATTTAATTTAATATGTTCACACCATTTTATCCCGCTATTTGCGGACAGTAAGACTCCCACCTCAAAGTTCGGCTGAAGCAAAGAAGTTAGTAGTGGGCCTGGCGATCCATAAATGCCCGATTAGTAAAGGTTACATAAGAATCCACAAAGATTTTACTAAATAGCAATCATTGTCTACCTCTATCTACTAATCTCCCCTAACAAACCTCTCTATTTCAAGAGGATTATCCCCCGTACATTACTGGGTTCCACAAGAAATTCTTTTCTAGCAACTTCATTTACTCTCCTTATCTTAATTACAATATCTCTTTCTAACAGTACACACAATCTCCTTCACTATCCTGAGCCATTCATAATAGAATGAACCAACTAATAGACTAGATTCAATTAATATTAAAAATTATGATGAGTAAAGGCCAATCAGTAGATTATTTCAGAAAACCAGTTGGAGATAGAATAATTGGTTCGTTTACAGATTTCACGATACTTTCACAGAAAAACACTTATTGTTTTGATACACGTCAACTATAGACAAGAACAAGACGCTAAAACATATGAACATGCAAAACTGTCATAGCACCGTAGCTCACGAACCTATACGGTCTATCGTGAGAGTGGTGATGACACACCACAATCTTGCACGTGAGCGATACCAAAAATGGACTCCGCCTTTGGTAGCAAGAATCACACTGATGTTAATCAGGTTGCCCCTTTAGCAGTGGGAGTGTCAATAAATCCAATATTAATAATTGAAATATACTTTACTGAAGAACCACTTCACTAAAGTATGTAAAGTTACAAGCTATACTGGAAATCTGAACCTAGTATGGCAGCTCTTCTTTAAACACATATGCCCAATAAAAAATAAGCGCCTCAATTGATTGAGTATGCCCATTACACCACTAGAGAACAAATGTTCTAACTTCTTGTTATACACCACTCCTTCCTTGTATTTAAGTAATCACACTATAATTTTTCACTTATACTTATCTTCTATATAAAAGCTCCAAAATTATAAAATTTAAAGAGTTGTAACCTATATCTATATACAGAAAACAGTAAGCTTTTCCGTTAGAAGAGCAAATAGCATCGCTAACAAAGCATATAGTTTCATTATTGCCAACCAAATTACAAATAGAGTACATAAGAAAATAAACTACCTGAATTTATTCCCGATGAACTCATTCTTCCTCCAACTTATTTATATCAACGTGATAATAAAGATAAATATGCTGTTCAAATACAAGCAGTGGACAACTATACTTTAATTATTTTATTTATAAGGCTACACAAAAAAGATTCTTATCCAACTACTAGAGAAAACAAGTAGAACTTATAAAGAAGCTGAACACTATGTACAAGAGCAGTTCAAATATTACTACTCATAACTGATCTTCCCGCCCGAAAATTTTCTTAGGAATTTCATGTAATAAACTATACAAACTATAAAAAAGATTATAGAGCCTAAACATTAATCCGCACATCGTTATCCAAAATGCTATATGCGAAAGTAATACATAAGACTTTCAAGAACTATATTTTGAAATTATCGCCGCTCTTCAAAAGCCAGATTCAGAAAAAGGAACACGCGCTATTATCTTTTTAACTCCACCACTTTCACCATATAACTACTTAAAACAAATAAATGAAGAAAATAGCCTGTTACAATGAACTTTTTTCTTCAAACTTTTTCATATACCACTATTCGGGTTCACTTCAATTTAACATGTGGTAGCTTCTTTTCTATTCACGAATTAAAGCTATTATCATACGAAACAATTCAGAGATTAAACCTCCAATTAATATAGGTGTCTAAGAAAAAGATGCTCATAAATGAAGCAAACTTGTTTAAAAGCCATATTTATTCAGTTTATTATCTTCATTTAAACAAATAAGCTTGTTATCAATGGATTTCTTGAACCATAGATAACAAGCTTATTTCATTAAACACAAAAAAGACGAGTCATTCTGACTCGTCTTACAGTTGCTTGGCGACGTCCTACTCT
>NZ_JBHWYR010000185.1:0-2184 GCF_042728695.1 Bacillus sp. NPDC060175 | reverse complement strand
ATCCTGAACTATTGATAACGCTTTTATCTTAACCAATAGTTTAAGATGTAATTCTATTTCATATATACTATATGTCTTTCTCAAAATAGTCTCTAATTCTTTAGAATCAATACTTTCACAAGTTAAAGTAACAATCTCTTCTATTAAAGAGTAATTAATTTTTTCTTTATCAATGTATAATTCCTTATTTTTTATACGTAACAAATATTTTTTTTCATTCTTTGATTTAATAAACAAATTATTATTATATATATACTTCAAGTTTATCCTTCCTCAATCAATCGTATTAAGATATAGCTACCCAGTAATCTCTCAATTGTATTTATACCTAATGTAGGTAAAAGTAAATAAATTAAATTGATTAATATTCTATAATTTTGGAATTCATCACTAACATAATAATGAATATTCTCCTGTGAGAAGATATTTTTATGAAACTCACTCATTTCCACAAAGGATTCCATATGATCTACCTCTAATTTCCTTCTGGGTAGCACTTTTATATCCACTACGGCTTTATCGATTCTATTAGCCCATGTCATCAATAATCTTCTCATATGCTCGTCCTTCATTTCGTCAAAAGTATAGAAATTCGAGTATAATTGTTGGTGATATACATCATAATATTTTTTGAATTTTTCTGCATATCCCTTCATTTCATACTCTTTATAATTTATAAAACCTTCATAATGAGATTTGAAAGATAAATATCCTCTTAAACTTTTTCTATCTAATTTTGAAGAAATTATCTTGAATAGCAATACAGCAAATAATATTTTTTTATAAGGTTCTTCTTCTATTACAAAATTAATAGTATCTTCAATCAAAGTGCCATTTTCCAATAGCCATTTGTTTACAAATTCCTTTTCTTCATCACTATGATATTCGCCATTACGCTCTATATTATCTATACATTCGAACGATAAAGTTAAATTTTCATAATTCGAATACGTTAGAAGATTATTCATTGTTTTCAATTCTTCCATACTAGTGCTATAAATCGAGTTTTCCCGAAGTTTTAATTTATTTTCCTTTAAAAACTTCTGAAACAAACTTTCCACTTCACAATATAAAGTATACGAAACGTCCCTTTTTCCATATATATATACATTAATCTTCGGGCCGTTTTCTATGTTACGAAATATGAATAGTTCTACTTCAGGATTTTTAACCCTAAATTCTTTTATAGTATTAATTATCTCTTTCAAAAAACTTAATTTAAATTCTTTTTGCACGTTTACAGAAATAGAAATTTTATATATTTTGTTACTCATTTACCCTGACCTCCTGCATAAATTCTGGAGATGAAGAATCTTTTGGAATAGACTCTTCAATTATCAATTCCGCCGATTTAGTCAGAATGCTGGCTAAATGTCTCATTAAAAGTGGACTTTCCAAATTAAAATATTGAGGTTTCTGAAACTCCACATCAAATGATAATATGTTTTTTCCGATGTATTCTTTTTTTCTTACTCTAATGTAGAACTCATTCCCTATATTATTTTCTTCAATCCAATTTCTAATAGATATATAACGTTCAAACCATTCTTTGTTTTGCAAGTCTTTAAAAACATTATTCTTCACAAAGTGTTTTTTTCTATTTAACACTAAATCTTTATATGTAACCCTCGGTAAAATATTTATATCTTTATCATAATTAATCTTTAGAACCAACAAATTTGTAATAAAGTTAATATTGGTAAATATACTACTAACAAAAGCTAATTTTCCTGGATATAGAGCTCTGATTAAACTACTATTAATTACTGGTTTTATATATTCATTCTCAAACTCTAGGAACAATTCATTTTCTTTATATACCAACATACAATTATTACTTTGTATAATCTTCTCATAATTTTGCTTATGATCCACAGATCTTGATATATCATCAATTAATCTGTAAGGTAAATATACTTCATTAGAAACATTTGCATTAAACCCTAAAGTCTCATTTATTTCAGCATATTTGCACTTATCATCATAATAAAACTCATTTATTTCCTTCCTATATTTTTCTTGGATATTCGTATATCTAAGAAATCTTATATAAAAACTTCCATAACCTGGGTAAATATTATTGATTATAGTCTTATTTTTATCCTTTTGAAAGAAAACACTAAAAAAACCATTCGGGGAATACCTACTATTAAATTTATCATTTAAAATGTTTATTTTTATATC
>NZ_JBHWYR010000184.1:0-2239 GCF_042728695.1 Bacillus sp. NPDC060175 | reverse complement strand
CAACTACCACAACTACCACCAAAGCCCATAATAGTTCCTCCTTTAGATAAGAGGATAAAACAAGGGGTCACTCATGTATTTTAACGGGTTCACTTTACTTTATGTTTTTAAGCATGAATTGAGCAGGTCCTTTTGAAAATAAAGAAAAGACACCCTAAGGTGCCTTCCTCCGACTTGAACCACTTTCTCTGAATTAGAATGGTATTCTCCTAGTAAATTGATATGTTCCCAACCTAAAGGTGACATATGATGCAATAAGTTCTCATTAAAACTACCTATCCGTTTTTGATATTTAACTGCTTTTGTTAGATGTAAAGTATTCCAGATACTGATGGCATTGATAATTATGTTTAAGGCACTGGCCCTTTGCAATTGATGCTGTATGCTTCGCTCACCTTGTTTTCCGAAGAAAATAGCTCTTGCAAGTCCATTCATGGATTCTCCTTTAATTCGAATGGTGGCAGCACCTTTTATTAGAATTGTCCCCTTGGTTTAACAACTGCTTTTTTGTAAATAATATGTTTGTTAAAAAATTAATTAAGGGGGACTTGTATGCCACAGGATCGAAAAGCAAAAGTTCAAAACGATGCATACGAAGGAAAAGAGATCATGCCAGATAATCCACAATATCTACCGCGTCACGTGCAAATGGAGCTGCCTCACGAATTTTCTATAAATCCCCTGTTTGCCCGCGAAGGAGAATCAGTCGTTCCGCGCTTTCACATGCCTGATGAAGGCATGTTACCAGAAACAGCGTATCAAATCGTCCATGATGAAATTGCTCTTGATGGCAATGCCCGCTTGAATCTTGCAACATTCGTTAGCACATGGATGGAGCCTGCCGCAGAGCACTTATATGCCAAATCATTCGACAAGAACATGATTGACAAGGATGAATATCCACAGACAGCCGAAATTGAGGAGCGGTGTGTCCGCATTTTAGCAAACCTCTGGCATTCGCCCACCCCCCTTACGACTATGGGCGTTTCAACAACTGGATCGTCGGAAGCATGTATGCTCGGGGGGCTTGCGTTAAAGAGACGCTGGCAAAATGCACGCAAAAGCGAAGGGAAGCCGGTGGATCGGCCCAATATTGTGTTTAGTTCTGCTGTTCAAGTTGTTTGGGAAAAATTCGCGAACTATTGGGAGGTTGAACCACGCTATGTGAAGGTTAGCCCTGAGCATCCCCGATTGGATCCTCAGGGGGTCCTCGCTGTCGTGGATGAAAATACGATTGGTGTAGTACCGATTCTCGGTGAGACTTATACCGGGCTTTACGAACCGGTGTCCGCCATTGCGAAAGCGTTGGACGATTTACAGGAGAGGACGGGCCTCGACATTCCCATGCATGTGGATGCGGCTTCGGGGGGATTTATAGCACCGTTTCTTCAACCAGATTTAGTCTGGGATTTTCAATTACCGAGGGTGAAGTCCATCAATGTATCCGGACATAAATATGGATTAGTCTATCCTGGGTTGGGTTGGATAATTTGGCGGGAAGCTGAAGATCTCCCTGAGGATCTAATCTTCCGCGTCTCCTATTTGGGCGGGAACATGCCGACTTTTGCCCTGAATTTCTCTCGTCCTGGCGCACAAGTGCTCCTGCAATATTACAATTACCTGCGTTTGGGGAAAAGTGGGTACTATGATGTCCAAAGGGCTTCTCAGAAAGTCGCTCTTTTTCTTAGCAAGGAGATTCAGAAGATGGAACCGTTCGAACTTTTGTCCGATGGTTCGGATATTCCGGTTTTCGCTTGGCGATTGAAAGATGGTTACACATTAAACTGGAATCTTTATGATTTATCTCGACAATTGCGTGTGTTCGGCTGGCAAGTACCCGCCTATCCATTGCCTCCAGATATGGAAGCGGTGACGATTATGCGCGTTGTGGTTCGAAATGGATTTTCCATGGATCTCGCGCATTTATTTTTGAGGAACCTCAAACAGACCGTTGCCTTTCTGGATTCCCTGGACGGGCCTATGCCACATGATACGAAATGTGATAATGGGTTTCATCACTAAATGAAAAAAGCCTAATTTCTTCATATTTAATTGAGAAATTAGGCTTTTTAATATTGAAATTTCCTTAACGTTGTAAATCAGCATTTTTCTGACGCTACCCCATAAAGAAAAGACACCCATATATGAGTGTCTTTTCCGATAGTTTTTTAGCAGAAGCAGCTAGCTCCAACTATGATTAATAAAATAAATAATACAACTAATAAAGCAAATCCTCCAG
>NZ_JBHWYR010000183.1:0-2277 GCF_042728695.1 Bacillus sp. NPDC060175 | reverse complement strand
GAATTAAACGAGCCATTTGGAACTCTTCGTGAAAAAATTGTACTAGACCTTACTTTAAAAGTTTTACAAGTACAACAAGTACAAGTATAAAACTAAAAAAGCATTGTCTTTATTAAAAAGAAAATGTCTTTTTTATTATTATAAAACATATATAATGATGAAATGGTCGCGTACAAATAATATATTTTTATGGATTTCATCAGATGGGGGGATGGTGATGGATAAGCCATGGGTTGGTAAAGAAATATGGAACAAAGTTTACAAAGGGAAAATGCTGAATGCTCAAGATGATTCGCGTGAAATAAGAGAAAAAAAGAAAAGTAAAGAAACAGAGTCAAAAAAAGAAGATAAAGTAATTGGATTAGAGAAAGAAAGTGAAAAAACTGAATCAGCAAAAGAATATGAAGAAAGAGAATTAGAGCAAGAAGAAGTAGCAATTGAATCAAAGAAAGAAAGTGAAGAGACTGAACCAGCAAAAGAAAATAAAGTGATTGGATTAGGGAAAGAAGAAGTGGCAAATGAATCAGAGCAAAAAAATGAAGAAATTGAATCAAAGAGAGAAAGTATAGATTTAGGATCGAAAATAGAGACTTCAGTGCATTCAATGGTAGTGAAAACTCCATTTTCTATTATTTCAGAAGTGTCTAGCTTTAAAGTGTTTCCAAAAGTAAATGTGAAAAATCAAGATGCATTTGTATTTCGAAATGAAAAAGATGCGGAGGGGCGTGAATTAGATTCTAAGTTATTAGCTACAGTGCAACAGCATCATTCGGAGGCTTATTGTAAATTAGTTTCTTTAAATCTTCATGAAAAGAGAGTGCTTGTTGAATTATATAATCAAAAAGTCAAAGGGAATATTGAAGAGAATCGGGTAGAGACATCTACATGGATACCTATCCACAGTATAATATTAGAGAGTGAAAATGGGGGTGAAGTAAATAATTATGTAACAGCCAGACTACCAATAGAAATAGGAAGATATAAAGGTGAAATTAGTTTACGAGAAAAAGTGGTATTTACAGAAAAAGTCATAGCAATAAAAGAGGTGGAACAGGAGATTGTTTTGACAAAAACCGAATTTTTAGTACCAAAAGTAAAAAAGAATGGACAAAATAAATTTACAGTTGAAAAAGGGAGCTTATTGGTAGAAGGATATATATATCAATGTATTGAATACATATCAGAACAAAGTACATTTCATGATAATGTATATCAGTTAGTACAAAATATTGTATTAGAATTAATCATTCAAGTGATACAAGAACAGGAAGTGCAAGTGCGAATTACATAAAAATGATTATATTCCCTTGATTAGCTCATTATTTTTATTCAATGGGTACCAAGGCGTAATCTTTTGTAAATCATTTAGTGCTTTAGAATATCCTCCAAACGTTTTATCCACAATGAATTCATTTTCATATTTATGAAGGATGATATTGTTGCTAGCTAGGATAGTTACTTAATTGTATGAATTTCTTCAGGTTTATGTTTTAAAAAAGTGCTAACAAGTTTGTAAACGTTCTTGCTAACACTTATTTAAAACGGACATAAAATTGGCGTACATGTTGTTTGATTAATGAAGCTAATTAAATAACATAGATAATTACATCTTATAACCTAGGGTGTAATATAAAGTATATTCACTCCTTTTTTACAAAACTCACAACTTAAATAGTAAAACATGTTTATCGTAATTTTCCAAACACCAATTATATTTTTTTAGAATAATTGGTGGACAACTTCTTTCGTAGTATTAACTTCAGTAAGGCCATATTTTTTATAAAAACTTTCTAGTTCTTCAAAAGGAAGACAATACACATTTTGTATTTGTAATTTTTTCGCAGTTTGTACTAAAAATGAGACAAGTTCTCCAGCTAATTGTAGACCCCTGAATTTAGGGAGAATAAAAATCCCACCCATTTCAATAGTATCTTCATCTATTTGGACTAAACGTCCAACACCCGCGTACGCATTGTTGTATGTAATGATCGCAACTGTATCCCGCTTTAAATCACTTCGTACAAACCCTATCGATTCATATTGATTATTAATCCATTCTAAATCATTTGATGTAGCCAGTTGAATACTCATATGTATCCTCCTTCAGAAAACTTTTACTATTTCTGTTATACATAATATAATATCAGGAAAAAAGTGGTTTGAATGGAATGATTTTTATTAACAGTTCAAGTTTTGAAGAATAGTGCATACAATATAAAGTGTTTTCCTTTCTTCATTTAAGTTTTACGTATATAATTTAAAAGTACTATTTATATT
>NZ_JBHWYR010000182.1:0-2418 GCF_042728695.1 Bacillus sp. NPDC060175 | reverse complement strand
AGAATCAATTGCTTCATATATACCTCATTTCTAATCTATTCGTATGTAAAAACGTCTCTAGTCCATATAAATGCTAGAGACGTTTCGTATATTTTAATTCTCTTTAGAGTCATCTATTTTTGGTGCTTCGCCAGTTAATCGCTTATTTTTTAAATCAAAATAAGCATCTAAAACTTCTTTTCCAATATCAGAGTTAATACCAGACTTATCATTTATAACCCATGGTACTACAACAGAAAATGCTACTTCTGGATCATCATATGGCGCATATCCTGCTAATGTTAAATTATAGCATTCTCTACGATCGCCTTTCTCATTTCTCCCAATATCACTTTCTCCACCGTATACAGTCTGTGCAGTTCCTGTTTTGCCAGCTGGTTTATACGGTGCTTTTTGGAACGCCCTTACTCCCGTTCCATCCCCTTCTTGGAATACTTTCCTAAAGCCTTCTTTTACTTGATTGATATATTCTTCTTTCATATCAATTCTATTTAAAACAACGGGTTCTATTGATTGTACTACTTTACCGACCTCATCTTTTTGAACGGTTTGTTCTCTAATTTCTTGAAGAATTTGTGGTTTCATACGATACCCGCCATTTGCAATAGTTGAAATATATTGTGCAAGCTGAAGTGGTGTATACGTATCATACTGACCAATGGAAAAGTCTAATAAGAAACCTGGCTGATTATCTTTTCTCCCAATTTGCCCCGCTGTTTCATTCGGTAAATCAATGCCTGTTGGAACACCTAAACCAAATTGTCTGAAATAATATCTCATCTTATCAAAGTATTCTTGTTTAATATCTAATGAACTGTTCTTTACATAATCCATACCAGCAATTTTTAATGCTGTGTTAAACATATAAACGTTAGAGGAAACTTGTAAAGCTCTTAGGTCATCTATATCTCCAAAATCTTTCCATGACTTTTTCTCCTTAGTTCCTTTAAACTTCATAGGTGCATCATAAAAATGTGTTCCCGGTGTTATAGCTTTTGTTTCAAATCCGGTTAATACTGTAGCACCTTTAACAGTTGATCCAAGCTCGTATGAACTTGTCAGCGTACCTAAAGCATAATCTTCTACTTCCGTTTTTCCGTCTTTTTCTACAAGTCTTTTCCCAGCCATCGATAATACTTGGCCGTTTTTCGGATTCATCATTACAACGAAAGCACGGTCTAACATTGATTCTGAACCTTTATATGCCTTTAATATTTTTTCTATACTCTCTTCTACTTTTTTCTGTAATTCCATATCAATTGTTAACGTTAAATTCTTGCCGCTTTTCCCTTCAGAAACTGTCTCCGTTCTAATTGTATTACCTTGTTTACCAGCAATACTTCTTACTTCTTCTTTCGTGCCATGAAGTACATCTTCGTATTGCTGTTCGATGTAACTTTTCCCGACCCGGTCATTCCGGCTATACTCCCGCACTAAATAATAATCTAATCGTTCACGTGGTAATCCCTCATCAGCATTCGAAACATTTCCAAGGACTGAACGGAATAAGCCATCATTTACATAGAGCCGTTCCCAATCAACTGATGCGTCAACCCCAGGGAGATTTGCTAAATTTTCGCTAATCACAGCATATTCCTTTTCACTAACATCTTTTTTAATAATTTGAGGTACCATTTGATAACCTGAAGTCATTTTACTTTTAATAGCTAACACTTCTATGTCTTTTGCTGTTAATTCTTGAAGATTTTTTTCTGTAACTCGCTTTCTTTTTAACTCTTCTATTTTTTTGTCTAACTCTTTTCCGTTAATATCCTTTTCTCTAAACTTATCTATTTCTTTTTTAGATACTAAATCTTGAGTAAGTTTTGGATTTAACTGCATCCAAAAATCTTTCTTATCCGTCTCGGTTAACTTATCTATATCTTCTTGCGGTATTTCAATTATTGCTGCAAGTTGTCTTGCAGTTTTTAACATTTCCTCCGCTTTTACACCTTTCACCTTTGTATATGTAATCGTACGTAAAGACTTATTGTCCACTACTGGATTCCCTTCACGGTCATAAATTTTGCCACGTGGTACTGTAAGCTTAACTGTTGCATTTTCCCTCTTCGCTACTTCATTTTTATATGTTTCTCCATCGAAAATTTGCACTTTACCTAACTGGATTATAATTCCAGAAAATAATAAAAATACACAAAAGAATAAAATATTTAACCGTATTGGCATTGGCCGACCGTTCTTCTTTTTTTGCTTTTTCACCTCGTTATAATCTCCTCCCTACGTCACTTTCGTTTCATTACTTACTATATGTAGTCTCCATATAGTAAGTAATATTATTTTTTAAACATTACGTTGTATGAATATTAATATAATGTTTAAAACTTAATAGAAATTTAAGCAATGGTAAAGAAAAAGTAAAGTTTACTAAATAAAATTTAAAAATACGCAATAACAAAG
>NZ_JBHWYR010000181.1:0-2435 GCF_042728695.1 Bacillus sp. NPDC060175 | reverse complement strand
TGTCCAAAATGAAGTGAAGTTTATTCATCAACTATTCGGAATGGTTGCATAAGAATAGATTCCATTAGGAATCTATATACCTCTTTCAAATAAATGCAATCTTTGCACCAGAACCCTATTATAAACAAACTTTAATAAAAGATGCCTTCTCCCTCTTTTTTTATGACTGGATTTTTTGAGTGGATGTGACCCCTAATAAACATTGCAGTTTTGTAATATTAATGTTACTAAAATCAATTTCTTCACTATAAAAAATTCACTATAATTTCCATATACAAAGATAAAGAGAGTAATATGAAAAACATTAGTTATATTATTTGCACTGTTTTCTAGATTTTGCTATAGAATATGTGAATACAATAGATATTTTCGATATAGATCTGCACGAATAACTCTTGAGGTAGAATCAACCAATCAATAATTTTTACGTTGTCATTTAAACGTAAACAAAAAATAGCTGCAAAATAAATAATAATAGTTGATTTTGGAGCTATTTTTTGTTTACTTCACTTTTTTTCGGCACTCTGCATCAAGACGCTAAATCCATTGACTACGGTAAGACTTTATTTCAAATCCACACAAAAAAACAGATTACCTGCACACTAAAAAGTCTAGCGAACAGGTAATCTAGGTGTTTTGATATTAATGAAAAACTAATTTATTTTTTGAATTCTTCCATCAATAATAGGCTGAATTGGTTCTTTTGCTTGTTTTATATATTCTACTAATGCTTCAAAATCAGTTGGTCCTGTTTCAGCATCTTTCCCATTTTTAAATGACACAAATCCATCTCCGCCTGAAGCCAGAAATGCATTCGCAACGACGCTGTAAGTTTTAGAAGGAATAATTTCTTCTCCATTTGTTAAGCGGATACTTGTGACTTTTTCTCCATTTGGCTTGTTCGCATCCCAAGTGTATTGGATCCCGGAAATTTGAAGCATTCTTGTTATGTCTTTTTGCCATTGTTGATTTAAAATATCACGAATGTCTTGACCTGTTAAATTAACTTTTACTAATTGATTTCCGAATGGTTGAATGCCATATACCTCTCCCCATGTAATATCACCAGCATCTAAGTCATTACGAATACCACCAGGGTTCATAAGAGCAATTTGGGATTGCATTGTTGCACGTTGGGCATCAGCAACTAAATTACCGAGATTAGATTCACCAGCCGTATTTAGTTTGCGATCTAGTGGAGCGGTAGACTTACCAACAACTTCATTGACAAGAGGTGCGATTTTTTCTTGATATTTCTCCATTTTCTTCTTTATTTTTTTATCAGGCTCTATGCCTTCATGGTAAGTTGTAACAATTTCTGCTTTTTTCTCAACAATATCTTGTGTCTTACGATCAATCTTTACATCAACATCAGCAAAAGCCATACCATAAGAATTTGCTTGTACGACAAGTTTATTATTAACAGTTCCATTTACATAGGTGTGGCTATGCCCTCCAAAAATAACATCGACTTCTGGATCAGTCTCATTTGCTAATCGGACGATATCACCATTTGTTACATCGTTCTCATTTGTTGTACCTCCGTTATGCGCAAGAACAACGATAGATTTAACGCCTAGTTTTTTCAATTGCTTTACGGATTTGTTAATGGCTTCAACTTCATCTGTAATTTCTACATTCTTTAGCATAGTAGGCATAACAAGGTTAGGAACATCTGTTGTTACGACTCCGATAAAGCCAACAGGAACTCCTTGTACCTTTTTGATAGTAAATGGTGGTAAAAATAGACGACCGGTGGATTTATTATAGAAATTTGCGGCTACATATGGGAATTTTGCTCCTTTAAAATTCCCTGTTTTTTCATGGTATCCACCATAAATAAGGCGCTTCATTTCTTCAATGCCTTCATCAAATTCATGATTTCCTATGGTTCCAACATCAAATTTTAAATCATTTAGAAATTCAATCGTGGGTTCGTCTTGTAATAATGCTGAAACAGGAGGACTTGCTCCAACAGCATCGCCAACTTGAACCTTTAATGTATTCGGATTTTGTTTTTCACGATCACGTAAATAAGCCCCTAAGTACTCGATTCCCCCTGCATCTTTATTGTTAATTTTCTTTACAGTGTCTAGTTGCCCATGTAAATCGTTAATACCGAGCATTTGTACATCTATGTAGCGGTTTGGCTCTGTACTTGCTTGAACTGAAGGCGCAGCAAATACACTTGAAAAAGTAACTGTACTTAATGCTAAAGCAACTGGAATGATTTTTTTCAACATAAAATTTTCTCTCCCCTTATTACAAATCTGACATCATACGATATAATTTTAATAGATTAAGAGGATTATTTCTATAAAAATTCTACTAATTATAAAAATTAATAAGATTTTATTGTTTTCCGACAAAAGACTCCTTCCTCAAAAATGTGAAGGTGTAAAACGTCCATTTTAGGTGGGAGATGAATATTGGTG
>NZ_JBHWYR010000180.1:0-2541 GCF_042728695.1 Bacillus sp. NPDC060175 | reverse complement strand
TTAGAAAAAAGAGTAAAACAAATGCAAAAAGAATTAGATAGTGCTACAGATCAAGTACCAAATGAACCTGTTAAAATTCCATTTTTGCGTAGAGAAGTAATAACAGAAGTACAAGATAAAATGTTTGGTAAAACTGAAATTACGAAGAAACAGACAAGAAATTATGTATTATCACCGGAACAATATCAAGAATTAACAAAACAAGTGAATGCAGCAGTTACTATCAAAAAGGATTATGAGCGTTTGAAAAAGACAGATTTTGTGAAAGAGAATGAGAGTTTAAAAGTACATGCAGAGGGATGGATGGAAGAAAATCGAACATTGAAACAAGAAAAAAGTCAGTTACAAAAAGAAGTTGGTGTATTAAATAGAGAAATCAGCTCATTAAAAGCTCATATAAAGGGTTTACAGACGAATATAAGAGTTTTGTATGTGCAAACGAAAAAAGTTTTGAAAGAGCAATTTAAGGCGTTTAGAGGAATTATTAAAAATGAATTGGATAGCAAGGGAATAGATAATCAATTTGAACGTGAATATAAGAGAGAAATGAGTAGACATCAAGATTTTGATAGGGAAAGATAGGAGTGATAATGGTGAAAATGTAATAGATCTTCATCAATGGGAAGAAAGTAAAAAAGAGGATTGAATGTTGTATTTTCACAAGAGATGGAAAGCTTTAGTAATAGATTTCATGTTATTATATAGAAAAACATACAAACGAGAAAAACCGCCCAAGCTTTGGTCGGCGAGGCGGTTTTTCATAATAAGGTTGGAATCAACCAATATATATTCTATATACATACTAACATATAAAAGTTGATTTCTTCCACTAAGGGAGAGAATTATTTTATGACAAAAGTTGTAGATTTTGGACAAGCTGAAAAAAAAGCGAAAATAAGAGATAGTAAGATTGATAGTATTTATGACCAGTTGCAAACTGGTGGATACTCAGAAGAAGAAAAAGCAATGCTCTTACAGTTAATAAGTAAAACAACTGGTGGAGATGAATATTTTATAGGAAAAAAGAAAAAACCTACAGATCGGGTGAGGTTTGTGCAAATTATTATGGATAATTACAATTACCTGAGTGAAATAGATTATTTAACTACAGCTGAAAAAGCGCTTTTAATGGATTTAATACCTTATGTAGAATTTAAAACAAATATTTTGGTTGAAAGAATAAGTAAAGAAGATGAATTTGACTCTGATAGTGCAACGCCTAGTTATCTTGCTAGAAAGTTAAATAGAACTAGAGGAAAAGTTTCAGAGTTAATGAACGGTTTAATGAAAAAAGGTTTATTAGCGGTTGCAGAAACTGGAACAACTACTGAAGATGGTCGTATTTGTACAAGTCGTACATGGTTTGTGAATCCGAATATTATGTGTTGTTCTCCAAAAGACGGAGTAGATAAAGCAACTCAAAAAATCTTTAAAAAATCACTTAAAAATTTTATAACTGAAGATGGTAAAAAACATAAGTTACCAATTTATTTATTTTAGATGTCATTTTATATTGACATCTTTTTTTTATTGTTATTTTACATTTTTTAGGTGTTCCTTTTTGGGTACACAGGTGTTCCTTTTTGGGTACACCCTATATCTTATAAACCCTTGTTACTACTGACTTTCTTCACTTTGCTCTTCTCACTCTTATATATATAGCTAAAAGTTCCGCAAGGAACGGGTCGTATTTTTGAGAAAAACACTCAAAAATCTCCACCCTCAGAATAAAAAAGTCGGTTCGTTCATCCTCACCTAAAGGCTATCGCCTTTTCTTTTTTTATTCTGTCCTTGCAAAACTTTTTTCGGCTGATTTTTAGCTTTCGCCAAGCCGAACAGACCAAAAACGGGATTAAGTTGCTCGACTTGGACCAGAAATTGTACCAGCCGAACCGCCAGTTCTTCCGTTCAAGGTATTCTTCTTTTTCTATATGGAATCAACGCTATGTGGGGTTTCGCCCCCACACGACGAGCCAGCACTCACACCCAAAAACAGGGGTGAATAGCATGATAAAACATTTTTACACCTTAGAATCACGTTATTATAAAGAAATTTGGTAGTCTTTAATTAGCCTTTAACTTAACCTCAAACTTAAGGGAGATGTATAGATGAACATTGGTAGACAAATACAATATTTTCGTAAACGGGATAATATGTCCCAAGAGAAGTTAGCAGAAAAAATTCATGTTTCCAGACAATCTATTTCTAACTGGGAAAATGAAAGGAACTATCCAGATATTCATAATTTACTAATGATGAGTATTCTCTTTAATGTCTCCCTGGATGATTTAGTTAAAGGAGATGTAAAGATCATGAAAGAAGAACTTCAAAAATCAACTTTCTTTAAGTGGAGTTACATCATGTTAGCATTAATGATTATAATTCCTATTTCTACTGCACCTGTATTTTACTTTTTTGGTTATTATGGTCTTATAATACCTTTGATACTTACGATTTTGCTTATGTTTTCATCACAGCAAGTTGAAAACATAAAAAAAGAGCATAATTTAAAAACTTATCGTCAAATAGTTGATTTTATA
>NZ_JBHWYR010000179.1:0-2555 GCF_042728695.1 Bacillus sp. NPDC060175 | reverse complement strand
AGCGCCGATGGTAGTTGGGACCTTGTCCCTGTGAGAGTAGGACGTCGCCAAGCAACTGTAAGACGAGTCAGAATGACTCGTCTTTTTTGTGTTTATAACTTCTTATCAGCCGCAAGTACCATTTTAAGTTGTAAGTAATCCTTATTCTTTTAATCTTCTCATATTCAATTTCTTTCATCATTTTCGATGTGTAGTTTAAGATTTTCTATTTTATTTTTTGTAGAAGTGATCTGCCAGTGTGTTAAGATAGTGCAGTTGTTTTTTGAAGTACTTGAATATAAGAAGATTTAATTTTGAAAAAGGAGATAATATGAAAAAGATAGGTGTAATTACCATAGTAGTTTTAGTCCTTCTAGCAATTGCTTATATGTTAGTCGGGAATTATTTTTATAATTATGCATTGAATGCGAAACAAGAGAAAGAATTTTTAGAGGATAATCCTCACTTAGTAGAAACAGTGAACGCATCGGGAGGTGTGTTGGCTACAAATGAAGAAAAGGATGCGAACTTTGTATCAAATCATAAACCTAATACATTGAACATAAATTCTTTCGATAAGTTGAAATTAACAGGTTATGAATATATGAATGAACAATCTAGCCATAAATGGGCAATTGTAGTTCATGGATATGATAGCAGGGCATCGAAAATGACGAAATATATCCGGGAATTTTATGAACAGGGTTATAACGTCATAGCGCCAGATCTTCGTGGGCATGGAAATAGTGAAGGCGATTATATCGGCATGGGCTGGCATGATCGTAAAGATATTTTGATTTGGATTCAACAAATTGTAAAGAAAGATCCGAATGCTGAAATAGCACTATTTGGTGTTTCAATGGGTGGAGCAACTGTAATGATGACTTCAGGTGAAGATTTACCAGCTAACGTTAAAGTTATTATTGAAGATTGTGGATACTCAACTGTTATTGCTGAATTTACTTATCAACTAAAAGATTTATTCCACTTGCCGAAGTTTCCTGTTATGAATGCAGCAAATACAGTGACAAAATTAAGAGCTGGATATGATTTAGAAGAAGCTTCAGCTATAAAACAAGTGGCGAAAAGTAAAACACCTATGCTATTTATTCATGGGGATGCTGATACATTCGTTCCTTATGGAATGTTAGATGAAGTATATAATGCTGCAAAAGTAGAAAAAGAGAAATTAATTGTTCCAGGTGCTGGACATGGAGAGGCTGAAAAGGTAGATTCGAATAAATATTGGAATACCGTATGGAAGTTCGTGGGGAGATATATTCCAGCATAATTAGATTGTTTTAGAGTTGTATATACGATAATCAGAAGGTAGTGTTTTTATACTTTTGATTATCGTTTTTTTCTATTCGTAAATTCATTTTAGGTTGTAGTATATAAGGCTTGAAGCATAAATTTTTGAATTCTTTAGTACCAGTGCTACAATGATTGAAAACTACATGTTAATGAGGTGTTTCTATGAAAATTGAAGTATGGTCAGATTTTGTATGCCCATTTTGCTATATTGGGAAACGTAGATTAGAAATGGCTTTAGAGCAATTTCCACATAAGAAGGATGTTGAAGTTGAGTTTAAAAGTTTTGAATTAGACCAAAATGCTCCAATCTATTCTGGAACAAGTATTAATGAAGTACTTGCATCAAAGTATGGGATTAGTATTGAAGAAGCTAAGCGTAATAATATACAATTAGGAAATCATGCAGCTAGTATGGGTTTGGATTTTAATTTTAAAGAGATGAAGCCGACAAACACTTTTGATGCGCATCGTCTGGCGAAGTTTGCAAAGGATCAAGGAAAAGAAAAAGAGATTACGGAAAATCTGCTTTTTGCATATTTTACTGAATCGAAAAATTTAAGTGATGTGGATACGCTCGTTACTATTGCTGAAGCTTCAGGTCTAGATAAGCAAGAGGTTTTAAATGTTATTAATAATAAAAGTGCATATGCAAATGATGTTAGAGTGGATGAAGCGATTGCTCAGCAATATCAAATTTCGGGAGTGCCTTATTTTATTATTAATCAAAAGTATGCTATTTCAGGTGCACAACCACTTGAAACTTTTGTTGGTGCACTTCAGCAAGTGTGGGAAGAAGAGAATCGCGCACCTAAGTTACAAGAGTTTTCATCAGAAGAAGGAAGCGATATGTCTTGTACTGATGGAGGTTGTTCGATCCCTTCAAAAGAACAATAGTTTTTATGATGGAATAGCAACCCATAGGGAGTTATATGGGTTGCTTATATATAAGTATAGAAGAGATATTTAAATAGATAACTTGGTAATATAAATGAGATTTATAAAAAATGAAGTTTTTTATAAAAATCCATTGACTATTATTATTTATAAGTGTAGTATAGAACGAGTCGCCGATGCAATAACGCAGAACGCGGCAAACGAAATAAAAAACTTAGTTGACATTAACTAACGAAGATGTTAACATAAGGAAGTCGCAAATGAGCGACAAAGAAGTTCTTTGAAAACTGAACGAAACAAACAACGTAAACGTCAATTTTTATTTTTAGATGCTAGACAAACTAACTTTATTGGAGAGTTTGATCCTG
>NZ_JBHWYR010000178.1:0-2610 GCF_042728695.1 Bacillus sp. NPDC060175 | reverse complement strand
ACCATCTCACGGTTAATAAAATAATATCCGGTTGATAATGTTTCCACTTGAATAGATTTTGCTTTTCCATACCAATCACATCCTTTTTTAGAGTAATAGTATCAGTATGTCCAAGTCTGAAAGACTTTTTTTAGATATTTTGAAGTTTTTGCACCAGAACCAACAAGACCATCATTTCGATAGTTTATTTTTATGTACAGAACATCAAGTAGATTTCGGCGATTCAGTGTGAAATGTTTAAAACGACAAAAAACTTGGAAGTAAGCAAATTATCAATTGGTATTCTACAGATTTCTTTTGGAGTGGTTTCAGCTGAAGTTACAAAATAAAAAACGGAAAAGTTCACAAAATATATAATAATCAAATTATTATGGTAATATTGATAGTGTGCAGCTTATAATTGAACTGGGTGATTAAAAGTGACTATACAAAATAAAAAGATAATTGATATCTGTGATAACCGCAGACTATTAAATAAATATTCACGTAACAGTATTCCAAGCGTAATCTTCATAGCAGGGTTAGGAGATAGCTATGAGACATGGAAAAAAGTCCAAGACCGAATATCGCAAAAAACATCAACCTTTTCCTATAACAGGTCGGGTATTGGCAGGAGTCAAGTCGCATCCGTCCCGACGACTTGCTATGATCTAGTCGAGGAGCTCAACGAATTGTTGCTAGCGCTTGAAGTGGAGAAGCCCTATATATTGGTGGGACATTCTTTTGGTGGTTTGGTCGCTAGATTATATGCCAGCCTTTATCCACTGAACATCTGTGGTATGGTTTTGGTTGACGCTGCACCGGAATATAAAGAACTTGCCTATGAAAAGGTTCTACCCGAAAATCTGCTTGCAGGAAATAGGGAATATTACGAGAATCCTATGTTGAATAGTGAGAAGATTGATAAAATACAAAGCTATAAGCAAATCGTTGATCATTCAAATCAAAGTAACCTCCCTCTCGCAATTATTACAAGAGGTTTACCTGACAATGGTGAAGAGGGATGGCCATCTCAAGAAATATTGGAAATTGAGCAAAGACTCCAAGCAGAATTCCAATGGCTGTCAACGTCAAGCAAGTACCGGATTGCTAGTCGAAGTGGACATTATATTCAACATGATGAGCCAGAAATTGTTATAGAGGAGATTATGTTAATGTTGAAGGAGATAGGAAAATGAGCGATATAAGATTGAAATTCATGATGGATTTGCAAAGAATTGAGAAGGATGAGTATCAGTTACGCGAAGGTGAGCAGCATCAAGATTTCTTACCTTTGTTACTTCAATATATTGGCGATCCTCAGCCAGAATTACGGGATAACCTGATTTATCCGATGTTTTATATGTGGATTAAGGAAGAGAATAGGTTCAGTGGAGAGGAGTTGCGCAGCCTCTTAACTGTTCTGACTGATGAGAACCATTTGTTCTATAGAATTGGCAGCGAGGATGATCAGTCAGTTTTTACAAGGACGTTCTCTGCCTTGCCTATCGCTTTGATTGTGCAACGCCACAGACAGAATCCATTTTTCAATCAAGCGGAAATTGAGCAATTAATGCATGCAATGTTCCGTTATTATAAAGAGGAGAAGGATCTGCGAGGTTACCTTTCAGTAGGAGGCTGGGCTCACAGCGCGTCTCACGGTGCGGATGTTTTTGTCGAGCTGGTTCAGTGCGAGGAGAGCAGCGTCGCAATGCTGCGTGAGGTTCTTGTCGCTATTTCTGGCATGCTTCATAATGGTAGACACATTTTTAGCGATGAGGATGATGAGCGGTTGGTAAACATCGTGGATACGATGATTGACAAAGAGTTACTTCCACATCAAGAAATCGCTGATTGGATTAGCGGCTTAGCGCAATGCTATAATTTTCCGAGAAGTCGCAGTCAAATGATTGCTCGCGTGAACAGCAAGAATTTTTTACGCAGTCTCTATTTCAGAAGGGGACAAGATAGCCGAGGGAATGAGCTTAACACTGTCATACTTGGTACTGAGGCAATATTGAACAGGTTTTCTTTCAGTTAAAGGGTTAGAGGGGCCGTCCCAAAAGTCATGGAAAATTGGCTGAGGGATTTTGCCCCTTTTTATGTCAAGAAAAACAAAAAAAACCATCCATTGGTAAAATGGAAGTACCACCCACCACGCACAAAAGGAGAGGCAAGGGCTGCAATTAAGGCAGTTTTTTCTCATTGAACTAAAGGGCAGCATTTCTGTAAAGATTGTGAAAAAATGCTTATTGAACTAACGCATGCGTTAGTTCAATAAGGTCTAAAAATGTTGTTGTAGTAAATGAGGTCATATGTAGTACAAAAAAGGATAGATAAGGCATATACTTTCTGCTTTATCTATCCTCTTCTTTTTCGTCTATACAATGTGTAACATTATATAATTATTATTGATATACATATGCTAAATACCTATTTCTTGGTTCTAAATAAAATAAAAAAGTCGTACCGCTTTGAAAAAAGTTCAACCGTTTGTAAAAAGATGATCGAAATATCTTATTTCAATAAAGAAGAATTCCGTTTTTTTCTTATTGAAGTAATGAAGTATTTTAGTTTAATAAATAATTAAGATATATTTATACTTAAATAAATAAATATATATTATTGGAG
>NZ_JBHWYR010000177.1:0-2628 GCF_042728695.1 Bacillus sp. NPDC060175 | reverse complement strand
ATTAATAAAAGCAGAAGAAAAGCCAAAGCCTGAACCCAAAGCATCCTTTTGGCTGTCTTTATTCGCACTTATTTGTATTGGATTAGGATATACGGCTGTATTCCATAGTGTTAATGCAATTCAATACAAGGATATGAAATATGTATTATTCATGATGGCGACAGGGGTAAGCTTTGTTGTACTTGGAACGTACTTCTTGTTTACACAGCTCAGTGTGTATGTGTTACGTGCATTAAAGAAAAGAGAAAATATTTTCTTTAAGAAAACAAACATACTCACCATCTCAGATTTAGTGTATCAATTAAAAGATAATGCAAAAATGTTTTTTATGGTAACTATTATTTCTACCGTTGCCTTCACTGCAGTAGGGACTTGTATGGGATTAGGCAATTCGTCCATGGCTGAATCGGATAATCCTTTTGCATTTTCTTATAAGTCCTATGATAATAACCAGTTAGAAAAAGAACATCTAAAAAAAATAGAAAGCGAACTCCATGATGGTGAGTTTAAATTTAAACGGGTTACTTATTCAATAAAACAAGTTCGAGATACCCTCTATAACAATAATGTATTATCAAGCGTTATAAAATTAAGTGATTATAATAAGCTAGCTGAGGCATTTGGCTTCGAAGAAGAAAATCTAAAAGGTGAAAATAGTAGTTTTGTTATACCTTCGAGGAAAATTGCTAATACAAAATCTAATCAAAATAACTTTCAATTGTTGTATAGAGATATAAAAAAAGATATGCATGTAAATAAAATACTTACTCCGAAAGAATTACAAGATACAATGGTAACGATAATTATTGTACCAGACGCTGTATATAATCAAATGATAGCAGATCCAGAGAATTACCATTTTGAAACCACTATTAATGGTTTTATTGTGAAAGATTGGGAAAAAACAAAAAAAGTTGCGGAAAATCTTTTAGCAGCTTTTCAGAAAGATAATACAAGTAAAATTGAGGATATAGTAGACAACGAAAAATATACATTTTCGACTTTAATTCTTACATGGATAGTGATGAAGCAAAGTTTTGGACTTGCATCTATCATGAGTGTATTAATAGGCATTGTTTTCTTTACGTTTGCCGCAAGTTTTTTATATTTCCGATTATACACAGACTTAGAACGAAATCAGCAGCAATATAAAATGATAGCAAAGGTCGGTTTAAGCAAACCGGAATTAAAGAAAGTTGTGTCACGTCAACTTACATTGTTATTCTTTTTACCAATTGCAATAGCGATTGCACATAGTACGGTTGCTTTTATGGCCTTACAAAAGTTAGCTAATTTTTCAGTCTTGGGTAGTTCAGTTATGGTATTGATTTGTTTCTTAGTTTTGCAAATTATATACTTTTATTTTGTTCGTTCTCAATACTTGAAAAAAATGTATAAAACGATTTTTTAATTCAAAAATAATTAAAAGAAGGAGAATATAGGTTGAAAAAAAGACTAAAATTATTAATAGTAGCAGGTATTTCTATTACCATGTTAGGAGCATGTTCATTATTTGGTGTAAAAGATTCTCCAGCAAATGGAATTTCAATAGAAGTAGGAAAGATAAACGAACAAGCAAGAAACTCTATAATAGACTCATACAAAGATATAACAACCTCACAAGACCTATATCAATTAAAAGAAGGGACTATAGATAATAATAAGCTCAACATCAAGCTCCCGACTAATTTTGGGGATTCTATGGATACTGCTACTAGTAATTTACTATTTATAAGTAGAACGACTGCTGAAGAAATGAATAAAAAGGGACTTATACGTGAAAGAGATAATAATAGCGGACTCACATCTTCAGTCCCTATTGATTCTTTACCAAAAAAAAAAAAGATGAAATTATCTTATTTGCAAATAAAGAATATAAAGACTTGAAAGAACTAACATTTGATGAGAAAAAAATGAATGTTCAATATAAAGGGGATGTATGGCTATCTCCATATCGTGGTGGATCCAACGAAATCCTATTAATTGTAGATGATACATTATTTAAAGAAATAAATGGGAAAGAAAAAACTAGGCAGATTCTATCTTTTAATAAATCTTTTGGGAATCGTAATTTAGAGAGTCAAGGGAAAGCACCAGAATTAAGTAAGGAAATAGATAAAGTGAATACGGCTTTAGGAACTGAGGACAAGAGAGCCGTTAATTTTGTAAATATTACAGAAAAGTAAACAATTTCGTTTATACGGGTAGAACCCCGTCACCATCAAGTTAAGAAAAACAAATATATCATCAACATAGTGTTGTTGTGACAGATTATGATGAACAATATGTATATATTAACGCCTCGAAGTGATGAAGATGACACTTATACTTTAAGTGTTTTTTTTGTAGCGCTTATATTTTTGTTATTTTCTGATGTAGAATCCTTACTATAAGGATTCTATTTTTTGTATCAAAAATCTATAAAGAAAAAAGATAAGATCGGCGAAAATGAACTAAAAGGTATTTTAAATGAATTTTTCAAAACAACACTAATAATGGTTCGCTAAATATATTCGCTCCTTATGTTTGTGAGAAGCTTAAAATCTTCCCTCTTCCAATGCAGCTTAACCATAAATTTAATTTTTTTGTAAATGTGGAACTATTTCATTACTTGCACTGTCTATTAAG
>NZ_JBHWYR010000176.1:0-2630 GCF_042728695.1 Bacillus sp. NPDC060175 | reverse complement strand
CTCATAGTTAGAAAAATAAAAGTTAATAATAAAGAAGAAGTTGGCTTCGATAAAGATGAAAAATTACAGGAAAGCATAAACCCCCATCTTAATAAAGATGTTGTGAATCAATTAAAAAAAGATATAAAAGCACATGGTGAAGAAGTAGGGGTTTGTGTAGTAACAGAACAGAAACGGCAATAACCTGTATTTTTGCTTCACTATATCTAGCAATAAGGTGTTTTTCATAAAAATAAAGTAAAGATCTTAATGATTAAAAATTTAATGCTTGTTAAAACTATCAAAAACGGTTGTTATTGTTATTTTGAGTTTTCCAATCAAAAAAAAGAACGTCTTATGATTAGACGCCTGGTATTTTTTATTTTAAAAGCTTTACCTACATAAACAATTTTGTCGTTATGATCTGCAATTAAGTAAACACCACTATCAAGATTGTGTATTTTATTATTAAATTCTTTAAAATTTATAAAGTTTAATTCTCCCATACCTTTCCCCTCCTACATAATCCCTTTTTCTTTTGCTCTCTCATAAAGAACCGTACGACTTACACCAGTAACTTCACATATCTTCTTTACTGTGTATCTATTTTCTTCACGATTAGCAAGCAGCTCTAAAGTGTGCTCCATTTTAGGGTTTTTATCACCGTATTTTTTAGGTCTCCCCTTATATACACCACGTTGTTTAGCAAGGTCTATCCCCTCTCGTTGGCGCATCTTAAGTAAGTCCCTTTCTAACTGGTTAACACCAGCCATCACAGTGAGCAGGAAAGTACTGTATGGATTATCACTTGTAGTATCTAGCCATGTATCCTTTATTGATTTAATTGATGCACCCTTACTCTTAATGATCTCAATGAGTTCGAATAAATCCTTTGTACTACGACTAATACGAGTTAAATCGGTAACTACAATTGTGTCACCTTCACTTAAGTTATCGAGCATTAACTGTAGTTCTTCTCTATTCGTTGTTGCTCCGCTTGTTTTTTCTTCATACACATGATCACATCCATAATCATTTAGCTGTTTCAATTGCCTAGCTAAATTTTGTTCTTGTGTAGAGACACGAGCATAACCAATTATCATAATATCTTCCCCTTTGTCCGTTAACGTGTTCGGAAATTAATTCTAAGTACATAATACCATTTATTTTCCGTACATATAAACAGGACATTGTGAAGTACGATAAATTCGTTCGCTCTTATACGTCCGTATAGGGTAGACCTAATCAGGACATTTAACTATATCTATTTTCGTTCGTTGTGTTCGTTTGTTTTGTTAGGGGGAAAATAAAAAAACAATTAAATAGATTAATTGTTTTTCCAATGCAAAATCTTTATTTTTATTTTTTTAAAGTAGCCTATAATATTTGAAAAAATGAGTTCCCCTAATGCAAGTGGTATATAGATGAACCATATCTTTAATATTGCTTTTGTTTCTCTATGATCAGAATCCCCCATCCAAATCACCTTATCCCCTTTATTTATCTATATTTTCATTTTAATTCCAATAACAAGAAAATTATACCACTTAAAGTGCTAATAGTGTTTATTTTTCGAATTTTTCAAAAAAATTCACTCCTTACCTTATCTTTCCTTAACAACAAACAAGACGCCACCCAGATCACGGCAACGCCTACGAGAATTGCTATTGGTTTAATCATTTTATTCACCTTATCATTTGCGGATATAAGGTTTTATGGAATTCATCTATCTGAACAGGAAAAGCATCTTCCCCTTCTTCCTTATTAATCTTTTCGATTTCTTTTATATACTCGTTGTATAACCAAATAAAGTTTAATAATTCGTCCTGAGACATATTTGCTAATGCCGTTCTAAATTTAAGCAACTACTCATCCTCCTAACCAAATGTCCATTTTGTTCAACTTCACGTTTAATGTGTAATTTCTATATAACATGGATTATCTTTGAAATTTACTAAGCGTAAATCTTCAATAGCTTGCTGTAGTAAGTATGAAAGATCAAAAATTAATTCTAATGTTTTTATTTATTTTAATTTCTAAAACAAGATTTATTAAATAAAGTATTCTATATTTTTTGTCATTTCTTTAGAAAGCTTGGCATATTTTCAATATACAAAGGGAATCTTGTAAACTTCAAATGATTTCCATAATTTTTATAATTTAATTTTGTATCAGAACCATCCAAAATTAAATTATAAAAACATAGAGTAGAAATTTTTTCTACATTTCTAGCTTATGAAGCTAAACAAAACACTTTATGAATAAAGTGTTTTTGATCTTAGACAGACTTGTTCGACAAAATAAGTTTTCTTTTTACTCTAATATAGGTTTTATCGACTCCTCATGAGTTATTTGCTCATTTAAGATGATATTGTAGTGTCTCTTCTACTTAAGGTCTATATGGATAAACTCAGCGTATAATTGTTGTCTGAGCAATTAATACATCTCTTCCCTTTAGTTCATACTGATAATGCTTCTATTTAAACTAATTTTCCTTTTCATACTGAGTACACATCTTTTATAAAATAATACCATCAGTATCTTCAAGTATTTAAATTTATTTTTTACTTAGTGAAAGACTATTACCTTTTAGATAATCAAGAGATGCTCATTTTTCGGATAGTACGTTAAAACCTAATATAATATATATC
>NZ_JBHWYR010000175.1:0-2709 GCF_042728695.1 Bacillus sp. NPDC060175 | reverse complement strand
TTATGAATTGATTTGTTAGTCTAAGTATGAATTATTAAGTATGTTTTGTTTATAATTGTCACAATATAATTTTATATTCGACGTTTTAATTACTTATAGAACATTTACATATGTTATAACTGTTATTTATGAGATAAAGAATCTCTCTACATATAAGATTTACTTAATTTAGATTTTTTCTCTCTCAATCATTTTGTCGAAAAAAGTCGAATTTTTATATTTTTTCTTTATTTTTTATTGTAAACGTTTTATTTTCGTGTTACCATTTTAATCAAACAATAGATAGTAACAAACTTAAAATATTTCTTTCCATTAGACACATATAAACGTTCGGTAACAACATGAAAATATGGCCAAAGAAAAATGAACTACATGTTAAAATATTCAATGGGATTTTTACCACCTAATTTTTCTGTTAATTCAGAATTTACACCTTTAACATTTTGTCCCTAAACAAAATTTACATTTTAGCGTGGAAAATCCAAAAAACTAAATCACCCATCCAAATTAATAAATGAAATGTCTGTTTATATCTAGTAATAAGTCATGAGAAAATGATTTCTTCCCTAAGAAAACTGAGCCAATTAATAAAAAGCATCTAAATTACTATCTATTGTTGATCACATATTTACCAACTATAAAAAAGAACCTACTGAAGGTTCTTTTTTATTTTAACGAATTCCCCGAAATAATTCTCCTTCCTCAAGCGTGTGAAGGGCGTAGCCCAACGGTAGGTGGGAGATGAATTTCGGTTTGGCATAGACAAAAGCTTTTGATAAACTAGCTATGTGAAGTTCTTTGATAACTTGATATATGAGGTTACAGGAAAAAAATTGAGTGCGAAAACCAAGCCATTCGGTTCCTGCGTAAAATATCAACCGTACCAAAAGAGCGTCCAAGCGTTGGACATCTAGGGATGGAACACCCCGAAGTAACGCTCAGGGAGACGAGAGGTTGCTTTCATCGTGGAACTGAGAAGCTCCCACTTCAAGCTTTGCTAAGTGGCGAGTAGTTCACTCATTAGTATTTCAATTATTGATAATCATTGGTGTTGAATCTTTATCTCTTCAGCTTCAATCAAGTATTTTCGTCCTTTTTTATAAAAAATTGTTTCATGCGATCCTATTTATTCTTAACATACCTCTTTAACCTTTCAAACCTTCCACTCTTACATGAATGTCCCTCATCTTTTCATCCAAAGATTTTGCAGTTTTGGCCGCGTCAATAAGCTCTTGCTCCAGATAGAAAGGGATTTTTTTGTCATACTTATAATAAATTTTATGTTCTAGGCTAGCCCAAAAATCCATCGCTAAGGTTCGAAGCTGTATTTCAACATAAACAGTCTCTACTTTTTGGGATAGTGTTACAGGTATTTGTACAATTACATGTAAACTCTGATACCCATTTGATTTTGGATTTTCAATATAGTCTTTCACCTGTACAATTTTAATATCATTTCGTTTGGATAGCTGAGAATATATATCATAAATGTCATTTACAAAAGAACAAATGATTCTCATACCTGCAATATCATACAACTGTTCTCTTGAGTTTGACATTGTAGGAGAAATCCCTTTTCTATCAAGTTTTAGTTGAATACTTTCGAATGATTTAAGTCTCGTCTTAATATGCTCAATTTGATTATGGTTTTTTAAATACTTTGCTTCTTCAACTATTATATTAATTTTGGTTGTCATTTCATCTAAAGTAAACTTATATGGTAGTAAAAATTGACCCCATTTTCTTACATCTTCCATGTTAATCCCCCTCTTATTTCAACTTTTCACATGTATTGTTCAATTGAATCAATCACATTAAAAACGTTCATCAGATAGACAGAAAGAAAATGCCTTAACTCTAAAAATTCTTCATGTATATTACCATTTAGATTAGCCAGCTCCTTCAATTGGAATAGGTAATGCAGGGATATCAAATTTAATATCTGGAGGACGTCGATTCGAATCTAATCGATATTTTCCGAAGTGGTTCACATGAATTGTTAAATACGGAACTCAAATCAGACAATACTTCCGCATCCAATTTAGAGGAACTAAAAAATCCGATTTCTGAATTATTTAGAAATCGGATTTTTATTGACAAGATTTACTCATAGGGACTGTTTAGTCTTTGGTTATTTTATTTTAGATTATCTGTATAAATCCATTGAGATTGTTACTTTGGATATTTCTGATACCCACTCTTTCATTTCTATTCCAAAAAAGTATATTTATCTAAAATCAATAACGAAAGTATACATTCAAAACACAATAAATAAAGAGGTTTAAATCTATGAACAAAAAAGAAAAACCTAGATCCATGCTAGCTTTTTTACATAATTTTCGTTATCGGCAATCAAAAATATTCGATTTCTATTATGTTTCCTTCAAAATTTAGCTAATGACTTGTAACTTTCTTAAATAGAGGTAATACCAGTACACCCACATATAAGGGATGATATAGGAAAAAAATGTCCAAATAATATTCCATCCGTTATCATATACGATTTTCCCACTTAAAACTAATGTCATTTCAAGAATAGTAGTAAATAGCGATATAAAAAAGACCATCAAGTAAGGTCTTTTGGTTTTCTTTATAAAGAATATCAAGTAACTTGCCAAAATCGGATAAAGTCCTATATTGAAAGGTAAGCTAGACAAAGTTTTTTGACTAAGGAAAGGGGCAATTCTCCAAAAACCACAATAAAGGCCG
>NZ_JBHWYR010000174.1:0-2793 GCF_042728695.1 Bacillus sp. NPDC060175 | reverse complement strand
AATTGCTCAATATAGGCCGTTTCTAATTCTCTCCAATGTGCAATTAACTTTCTTCCCGTTCCTTCTACACCTTGTTGTTGCAAGGCTCTATCCATTCCGACACGCCTCGTTAATCCTCGACTACTTTCGAAATTCGGTACATAGTTAATATGTAAATGCGGATTCGCTTCATCATCATGTAAAACCATGTTATAAACCGCTAGGTTTGGATTTCGCTCTTGAAAAGCTTCAGCATAGCGCTTCAGTGCTTCCTTTTTAGCTTCCCTATACTTTGGGTCGTCTTTGCCTTCCCCAATCGCTACAACCAATTCTCGTTGCTCATGTGTCTTATCGTCTTTATGTATTTTGTCATAGTAGTCATCAATCTTACGGTCATTCCGTTTTTGTTTCTCGTTATACTTGTCCACTGCTTCTTGAAAGATATCCTTGTATACACTTCGGATGTCCTTTTGAACAAAGTAAATATTCTCCTCTGACCTGGATGGATCTATACCAGGATTCCCATGAATGTTTTCTCTGTTATTGTGGCTCAATGAACTTTGGTGAGATTGGTTAAATGAGATAGACCCCAACATAAAATGCCACCACTTTCCCTAGATTAATTGATACCATAAGTCTAGCAAAGCGACGAAATGGAGTCAATTAAAGTAACCCTATACGTATTTTGACGCTTTCGCATCAAAATCAATAGGGGTCTGCGACGCTTTTCGGCTTTGCCGATCCATGCCCAGCATGGCAAAAACAAACCTTGGGCTTTGCCCAAACCCACTGGGGAACTCTTCCCCAGACCCCCTTCAGCGAACTCCCCAACCCCTCAATCCTTGAGGGGCTCCCTCGCCGGTTGGCAGGAACAAACGGTGGTTTGTTCAATGCCAAGAGGGTTCGGGTGTAGTCCAGTTGGTCAAGTCAAATACTCCCTTCGCTTCGCTAGGTCCGTTTTGATTGACCAACACATGCAACCACCTGTTCCAAACCTTTGCTACTCTCAAGTTACATCATTCTACTTTGCGATTCTTACCAATTTTTATAAGCTGTAATAAAATTAAAATTATAGGAGTTGAAATCATGGAGTTTTATAAAAAGCTAAAAGAAGAACGCTTAAAGCACAACTTATCACAAGAAGAATTAGCACTTAAAGGGGTCTCACCAACAAAACGCGGATTTCGTACGTTAAGGAATTTTTCATATAAAAAACTTGCTTTTTCCGTACGTTAAGAAGGTCCCATAAACGATATTTGTTGTTTAGTATGATACTTTGTTTTTGGTAATGAGTTTTGGAACTAAATTTTAAACATACTTCAGTCAGTTTTGATAGAAGTAAATAAAGTTCCTTAAACGACCGTTTTAGGGACCATTTGGTACTGGTGAATCTACCTCAGTCGTAATAACTATAGGGTTTTTTAAAAAAACTAGTGGATCAAACCCATTTGTTGGTTAATCTAAACGTACGAAATCCGCGAAATGTGGTGCTACCCCTTAATGATTTTCTTCTTAGTTAAAAATTTATTTGCGTCATAAACAAATAACCAAAAATTATTACAGCCAGTCCCATAGCAGCACCTAATAATATTTGCCCATCAGTATCAGTCCAAAATTCTTTTAAATCTGCTTTTGCCTTTTTCCTATTTTTGCCTGTTGAAAATAGATAACGAATAGAATATATAACTAGTAAAAAAAATGACGTGATTATATCTATCATGACTTATGTACCTCCTAATATATATGTACCTTTAATTATCCAGTAATTTTCTTGCACCTTGTATCAGCCAGAGTAACTGGAATGCTTAGTTCAATAAAAGCCAAATGACAAAAATTACTCCTGTAACTGCTGCAGATCCAAAAAAACCTACCAACATTTTCCCCTCAGGACCATTAATAAGCTCTTTTAAAACTTCTTTTGCTATTCGCTGACCTTTACCACTTAAAGATATCGAAAGAATAAAGAATATTACCACTAATACAAATGAAAAAATTATTAGCTCCATGACTTATGTACCTCCCTAATATATGTGCGCTATTAATTAACCAATAATTGCCTTATATATTATATCAGCTAGGGTACATGGAAGTATAACGAGTTATTTTTATAATTTGTTTTATTAATCGACATGTTAAAAAAAGACACCGAATAATTCCTTAGCGTACGAAATTCGCGTTATGTTGGCGGGACCCCTTAAATTAAACATAAGCAGACAATCGATTTCTAAATGGGAGCTTGAAAAAGGCTATCCAAATATTGAAACACTTATTACATTAAGTGAGTTATTCAACATTAGCATTGATGAATTAATTAAAGGAGATGATTGCTTGAAAGATAAAATCATCAAAGAAGGGAAACTGGGGGAATTAAAAATGACAGATCGATTCAAATGGTTATATGTATTGAGTTCAATTTTAGTAGTATTTTGGCTTTTTGTACTTCCTTGGTCCAATCTATCTGGTCTAACATTAAGCATAATTAATCTTATAGCTGTTATTTACTTTGTAATTGTCATTAACTACATCAAAAATAACAAGAAGAAATTTTTAAATTAAATGTTCCTATTAAATAAAAAAGAGCCCTGTAAAAAGGACTCTTTTTTATTCTTTTTGACTTACTAGGAAGTTTCCTAGTACCTTTACCATTTTTTTGTCCTCAAAATTTCATTTCTTCGTCCTAAACGGTTGTCGCTTCGCTCGATTTTCTATTTTTATGAAAGTAAACTTTTAGATATTAGTTTACATTCATTTCCCCTTAAACATTGACTTCTCACCGAATCCCCTGATATCCTCAATTTATATAATAAAAGTATA
>NZ_JBHWYR010000173.1:0-2809 GCF_042728695.1 Bacillus sp. NPDC060175 | reverse complement strand
CATAAGAAGATCACCTTAGGGTGGTCTTTTTGGTTCTGGTTCAAAAATCATTTAATAACATGACTATCAGGTTAAGAATACAAATCACCCCCAATGCGAAAAAAATGAGCTGAATGATCATAAATAATTGTAGTGAGATAAAAATTTTTATTTAGGGGGTACTTCATAATTTTAGCTTGATAGCGATGGGGTACCGCCAGCATTTTTTAAAAAAACCACGCTAAGCAAAAACATAAAATAAGCTGTCCATATGGACAGCTTATTTACATAATTTTCGTTATTGGTAGCAAGATTAAGGGGGAACTCTACACTCACAAGGGAAGCTCCTTTTTTCGCTCTATGGACCTATGCATTTTTAAATGACTGCTTAACTGAAAAAGCCAATTCCAATGGAATCAGCTTTTTTCTCGCTTTGTTGCTATTTTATTATCTCGATTTTCCCATTATTTGAATTTAGTTTAACTAAATTTTCACCTTTACCAATAACAACATTTTCTTTATATTTATTGAGAATATCGATTCCCCCATTATTACTATGAACATCAAAGGTTGTATTGGTTGGCTCCTTATCTGTTTTAATCATAATCTTCGCATTGCGACTTTTCAATTGAATATTCCGATCCAAGTCTTTTGTGACAAGGGAGATTTCTCCGTTTTTCGATTCCCCTATCAGATTTCCCTCTACATTATTAAGTTCTACTCTTCCATTAGCAGAATTCACTTCAACCTTTTCAGATATGATATCTTTTAAGTCAATTTGGCCATTTTGTGATTCCACGTTCAGACTCTTTATGTCCAATTCAGCCATTTCTACTTTTCCATTAGCACTTTTAACGACAAACGACTTATAAGATTTCTTGGGCACATACACTTTTAAATGTAACGATTGATTATGAAAACCAATGTAAAAGGAGCGTTGTTCTTTTAATGTAACCGTAAGTTTCTTTCCTTCCACATTTGCAGAAAGATTCAGCTTAGAAGCTTTCACTTCTTTTGATACTAACTCTATATTAGTATCCGTACCTGTCGTTGGGATGATTTCAACAGTTGCATTTTGAGCGATAACATCTACATCCGTTACCTCATCTGAAATCGATTTTTTCTCTATTTTCGTTTCCTTAATTATTGATTGAGAAAATGTAAACAAGCCCCCTACTACACCGACTAATAATAGAGATAGTGCAATAATAGATAATTTTTTAATATTAATCATTTTTCAAACCACCTTTCACAAGAGAAATGTTAAAATTTAAATAACGAATAAATCCCTTAGTTAAAGCACTTGTAGCGATATACATCCCCATTGCAATAAAAAATCCAATTCCGCAAAGACCTAATGCGACGAACAAATCAAATAATAGAAAGTTGCCCCAAACCAGATTAATAAGTACGCCAAACGGGGAAAGAATGAAGGCTATCGCTGATGCCCATCCTGCAATAACAACCCCTACCAACGCGATAAAAGGTCCTAATACAATTACTAAGTTAAAAAATCCTAAACCAATAACTGCCCAAGTAGCTCGCATTACATTTACAGCAGAAGTTGTTTGCTCGACTTGATCAAGACGGTAAGATGCCGTTAGTTCCTTGGAAATTTGTTTCGGATTTCCAAGGGATGCTGAAATTTCCTGCTCCGTTTTTCCTTTTTCCATCCCAATCGCGAAATACTCTTCGTAATCTTGTAAAATATCCTGCCGTTCCTCTTGCGAAAGCTTTACTAATGAGGTATTTAATTGTTTCAAAAATTGTTCTTTATTCATTTGCCCGCTCCTTCCTTGATTAAGTGATTGACTCCATTAGAAAACTCGTTCCATTCTGTCAGCAATTCGTGAAGGTATTCCCTACCTTTCTCAGTTAACTTATAATACTTACGCGGCGGCCCTTCTGTTGATTCTTGCAAATATGTCGTAAAATACTCTTCCTTGGTTAATCGTCGTAACAGTGGATAAATCGAACCTTCCGATATCTCGATTTGATCTGAAATCTCCTGAACAAGTTCATAACCATAACGGTCTTGCTTATCCAACAACACAAGAACACACAGTTCCAAGACACCTTTTTTAAATTGTACATTCAATGAACAATCACTCCTTTCTTGAGTGTTTAGGTACTATTCATTGAACAGTACCTAACAGTAAATAATACATCCTTTGTAATAATTTACCACATGCTATTGTTTATTGCAAGGTACCATAAAATTTATTTAAAAACGCCCTTTTTCGGGAGATGGGCAAAAACACCCTAACAAGAATGTGTTCATTTTTGGAAAGCGAGTTTTACATAACTTTATTTGTTTTTATTTAGGTACAGACCGCAAAATGCTGGCGGTACCCCATAAAGTAACTGTTGATCATAGGTATCTTTATGTAAGAAACTATCTAAAAGTTTACATTGAAGGATGAAAAAAGGTTTGAGTATCTAAAATTGTGATTAAGTAGGGATTATTTAATAAAGACGACAGTGATCAGATAATGTTGAACCACCTGATCGCTGTCGTTTTTAATTTTTAAGTTTAATTAAAAAATTTCTTCTTGTTGTTTTTGATGTAGTTAACGACAATTACAAAGTAAATAATAGCTATGAGATTAATTATGCTTAATGTTAAACCTGATGGATTGGACCAGGGAAGTACAAAAAGCCAAAATACTACTAAAATTGAACTTAATACATATAACCATTTGAATGGATCTGTCATTCTTAATTCCCCCATTTTTCCTTCTTTGATGATTTTATCTTTCAAGCAATCATCTCCTTTAATTAATTCATCAATGCTAATGTTGAATAACTCACTTAATGTAATAAGCGTTTC
>NZ_JBHWYR010000172.1:0-2943 GCF_042728695.1 Bacillus sp. NPDC060175 | reverse complement strand
AAAAAAAGCTTATGGAACCTGTAATTCCATAAGCCAATCTATTTGATTGGATGTTCAACAATAAAGGACATCCAGCCGTCTTTATATTCTGCATGTATATTACCATTATGAAGTTCAACAATTCTTTTTGAGATAGCAAGTCCCAGTCCATTTCCTTGATCATTTTTTCTTGCCTTATCACCCCTGAAAAATCTTTCAAACAATTTATTAGGGTCGCTAACAGGTGGCTTCTCGACTTTATTTGACACTTTCAAAATTGCTTTGTTATCCATTAATTCAAGACATACGGATAATTCGGATGGTTTTATGCTGTACTTTATCGCATTCATAAAGAGATTTTCATATACACGTACCATTTTTTCTACATCTATGAAGATAGGTATTGTTTCTTGTGTGATTGATTTTTGAACGATTAAGCTTTCCTTTTCAAATATAGGAATGTATTCTCCAACTATTTGCTCCAACAAACTTGATAAATCAACTTCATTAAGATTTAACTTAGCATCTATGCCTGATAAACGAGTATATTCAAACAGCTCATCAATTAAATATTTCAGTCTCTGTGACTTTGAATACGTGGTTTCAAGGTATTCCTGTAATTGTGTTTTACTGTTGTATTGCCCTCTTTTTAATAAATCTATATAGCCAATAATAGATGTTAACGGTGTGCGTAAGTCATGAGATACATTGGTTATAAGTTCATTTTTTGTACGTTCTAATTGTCTTTCTTGTTCAAATGTATTTTCCAATTCCTTGGACATATAGTTGATATTTTGAGCAAGTTGGGTCAATTCGTCCTTTCCCTTAATCCCAATGGTCAAACCCAGTTTTCCATTTGCAATATCATTCACATTATCCGAAATGAGCTTCAAATATACTATTTTCTTTCGAACCAATATTAAAAAAATTATTATAAAGTTAAAGATTGCGAACGCGAATAAGAACAACAATGCCAAATTGAATTCAAACATACCAAATTCTTCGTGTTTTTTAAATAATGGATCTATAACGTATAGCAAAATCAGGATTGTAAAACTAAATGAAATAAAAAAACTAACTGCAACAGCACCAAGAAGTTTTATAATGATCTTATTTCTAAAACTAACATTCTTCATATTTTATATCCAATTCCCCAAACAGTTTTAATATAAATAGGATGTTTAGAATCCTCTTCAATTTTGTCTCTTATTTTTGTAATATGCACCATGACGGTATTATCTGATTTATAAAAAACCTCTTTCCAAACGGCTTCATATATTTTTGCAACACTCAGGACAATCCCTTTGTTACTGGCAAGTAATTCGAGTATATCAAACTCTTTTGGAGTTAGCCTTGTTTCCTTTCCCCTTACCCATACTTGACGTGTATCTGTATTCACGGTTAAATCACCAATTTCTAGGATGCTTTTATTATGATTTATTGACGTATTGTATTTTTTAAACCTTCTTAATTGGGATTTTACCCTAGCGATTAATTCCAATGGATTAAACGGTTTTGTTAAATAATCGTCTGCACCAGAGGCTAGACCCTGAATTTTGTCTATATCCTCAGATTTTGCAGATAGCATAATGATAGGCATATTGCGGTCTTCCCTAATCTTCATACACGCTTCAATACCATCCATATTAGGCATCATAATATCTAAAATAATCAGATCAAACTCCTTTTCTTCTAACAGTTGTAAAGCTCCAATAGCATCTTCTGCCTTTTGAGTTTTCAGGCCTTCATTTTCCAAATAAACAGAGATAAGATTTCTAATCTCTTTATCATCATCAACAATAAGAATTTTTGACTCCATATTATTCCTCCACATTTTTTCTCATATTGAACAATTAAAGACATTTGCAGGTGAGACATGTCTATCGTCTCTTTATTGTAAACTTGCAAACGGAAGACAAGAAATAACATAATGGATATAAGTGATATCGTTCCCTTAATATATTGTTCAATATTTACTGCTGATCCATATACAATTAATAAGTTCCCTTCTTCTTTAAATTTTGCTTTAAGTAAAAAAATAAAATCCCTTATTATTTTCCACTAATAGAATAATTGTCTTGAGATTTCTGTGAATACACCTGTACTTGGTCCATATTCGACAATGTAATACGCTTTCTTAAGATCAATTTCCTCAATCATTTTGTCTTCAAGAAACTTTGAACTGGAAAGGGCTGCACCAACTGATTTTGGGTTCATTATATACTCAAGTAAGAAAGAGAATTGTTTTCATAATTAATCACACGGCATGTTTGCATTCATAATCATACTCTAGAGCCCAAACCTTAAGAAATAGGGGCAAAAGTTCTTAAGAATTCTTAAGCTTTCTAAAGCAGTTTGTCACAAAAATATATGGCCATTCTTGAAATGGTCACTAGTAGTATATCATTGTAATGGTAGTTATTAATGCTGCTAAATTAAATAAATAGAGGATGTAAACATAATTTACACCCCCTTTCTGTTTATTCGCATCTTTAATGCACGGTATTGCTTTAAGATGCTGACTATTTCTTTTTGCACCTTTTTATCATCGATTGCTGGTAATAAAGTTAATTGTCTTTCCATGAAGAAATCCCCCTATTTCGAATTTGTAGTTTTAACTTTATGTATGGTACGTGAAATTTCACTATCTCATTGTTGAATAAGGGAAACATTCATGACGAGTATCCCCTACCATCCACTCTGCATGGTTCCGTTATCCATTAAGCCTTTAATAATTTACGTTTTTTATTATTCATTTTCTCTTTCGCTGCTTCAATGTTATTTACTACCCTTTTATGGTCCTGATCTATCTGAATCATCCCATCTAACACCCCTGGAATTAATCCTGTCTCATCGATGTATTGTAAGTAATCAACTAGTGCTCGTTCTGTTTGTTCTACTAAGTATCCATAAATATCAAAGTCTGCTCTCGGTATCGACTTCTTACCATTCGGTTGATGAGAC
>NZ_JBHWYR010000171.1:0-2999 GCF_042728695.1 Bacillus sp. NPDC060175 | reverse complement strand
GCACAGTGGACGCGAGCATCTGTGGCCAAGTTTTTAAGGGCGCACGGTGGATGCCTTGGCACCAGGAACCGATGAAGGACGTGGGAGGCCACGATAGTCCCCGGGGAGCCGTCAACCAGGCTTTGATCCGGGGGTTTCCGAATGGGGAAACCCGGCAGTCGTCATGGGCTGTCACCCGCTGCTGAACACATAGGCAGTGTGGAGGGAACGCGGGGAAGTGAAACATCTCAGTACCCGCAGGAAGAGAAAACAACCGTGATTCCGGGAGTAGTGGCGAGCGAAACCGGATGAGGCCAAACCTTGTATGTGTGAGACCCGGCAGGGGTTGCATGCAGGGGGTTGTGGGATCTCTCTTTCACAGTCTGCCGGCTGTGAGACGAGTCAGAAACCGTTGATGTAGGCGAAGGACATGCGAAAGGTCCGGCGTAGAGGGTAAGACCCCCGTAGACGAAACATCAGCGGCTCGTTTGAGAGACACCCAAGTAGCACGGGGCCCGAGAAATCCCGTGTGAATCTGGCGGGACCACCCGCTAAGCCTAAATATTCCCTGGTGACCGATAGCGGATAGTACCGTGAGGGAATGGTGAAAAGTACCGCGGGAGCGGAGTGAAATAGTACCTGAAACCGTGTGCCTACAAGCCGTGGGAGCGTCGCGCATCGAGCTTGCTCGGTGCGTCGTGACTGCGTGCCTTTTGAAGAATGAGCCTGCGAGTTTGCGGTGTGTTGCGAGGTTAACCCGTGTGGGGAAGCCGTAGCGAAAGCGAGTCCGAACAGGGCGATTTAGTTGCACGCTCTAGACCCGAAGCGGAGTGATCTAGCCATGGGCAGGTTGAAGCGGCGGTAAGACGTCGTGGAGGACCGAACCCACCAGGGTTGAAAACCTGGGGGATGACCTGTGGTTAGGGGTGAAAGGCCAATCAAACTCCGTGATAGCTGGTTCTCCCCGAAATGCATTTAGGTGCAGCGTCGTGTGTTTCTTGCCGGAGGTAGAGCACTGGATAGGCGATGGGCCCTACCGGGTTACTGACCTTAGCCAAACTCCGAATGCCGGTAAGTGAGAGCGCGGCAGTGAGACTGTGGGGGATAAGCTCCATGGTCGAGAGGGAAACAGCCCAGAGCATCGACTAAGGCCCCTAAGCGTACGCTAAGTGGGAAAGGATGTGGAGTCGCAGAGACAACCAGGAGGTTGGCTTAGAAGCAGCCACCCTTGAAAGAGTGCGTAATAGCTCACTGGTCAAGTGATTCCGCGCCGACAATGTAGCGGGGCTCAAGCGTACCGCCGAAGTCGTGTCATTGCAGCAATACTCCCAACGGAGGCTGTGATGGGTAGGGGAGCGTCGTGTGCCGGGTGAAGCAGCCGTGGAAGCGAGTTGTGGACGGTTCACGAGTGAGAATGCAGGCATGAGTAGCGATACACACGTGAGAAACGTGTGCGCCGATTGACTAAGGGTTCCTGGGTCAAGCTGATCTGCCCAGGGTAAGTCGGGACCTAAGGCGAGGCCGACAGGCGTAGTCGATGGACAACCGGTTGATATTCCGGTACCCGCTGTGAAGCGTCAAACATCGAGCATCGTGATGCTAAGGCCGTGAAGCCGCCCTGATCTCTTCGGAGTTGAGGGGAGTGGTGGAGCCGCCGAACCAAGCTGTTAGTAGGTGAGTGATGGGGTGACGCAGGAAGGTAGTCCAGCCCGGGCGGTGGTTGTCCCGGGGTAAGGGTGTAGGCCGTGTGGTAGGCAAATCCGTCACACATTAAGGCTGAGACCTGATGCCGAGCCGATTGTGGTGAAGTGGATGATCCTATGCTGTCGAGAAAAGCCTCTAGCGAGTTTCATGGCGGCCCGTACCCTAAACCGACTCAGGTGGTCAGGTAGAGAATACCGAGGCGTTCGGGTGAACTATGGTTAAGGAACTCGGCAAAATGCCCCCGTAACTTCGGGAGAAGGGGGGCCATCACTGGTGATCCGATTTACTCGGTGAGCTGGGGGTGGCCGCAGAGACCAGCGAGAAGCGACTGTTTACTAAAAACACAGGTCCGTGCGAAGCCGTAAGGCGATGTATACGGACTGACGCCTGCCCGGTGCTGGAACGTTAAGGGGACCGGTTAGTGACCTTTCGGGGTTGCGAAGCTGAGAACTTAAGCGCCAGTAAACGGCGGTGGTAACTATAACCATCCTAAGGTAGCGAAATTCCTTGTCGGGTAAGTTCCGACCTGCACGAATGGCGTAACGACTTCTCGACTGTCTCAACCATAGGCCCGGTGAAATTGCATTACGAGTAAAGATGCTCGTTTCGCGCAGCAGGACGGAAAGACCCCGGGACCTTTACTACAGTTTGATATTGGTGTTCGGTTCGGCTTGTGTAGGATAGGTGGGAGACTTTGAAGCAGCCACGCCAGTGGTTGTGGAGTCGTCGTTGAAATACCACTCTGGTCGTGCTGGATGTCTAACCTGGGTCCGTGATCCGGATCAGGGACAGTGTCTGATGGGTAGTTTAACTGGGGCGGTTGCCTCCTAAAGAGTAACGGAGGCGCCCAAAGGTTCCCTCAGCCTGGTTGGTAATCAGGTGTTGAGTGTAAGTGCACAAGGGAGCTTGACTGTGAGACCGACGGGTCGAGCAGGGACGAAAGTCGGGACTAGTGATCCGGCGGTGGCTTGTGGAAGCGCCGTCGCTCAACGGATAAAAGGTACCCCGGGGATAACAGGCTGATCTTCCCCAAGAGTCCATATCGACGGGATGGTTTGGCACCTCGATGTCGGCTCGTCGCATCCTGGGGCTGGAGTCGGTCCCAAGGGTTGGGCTGTTCGCCCATTAAAGCGGTACGCGAGCTGGGTTTAGAACGTCGTGAGACAGTTCGGTCCCTATCCGCTGTGCGCGTAGGAATATTGAGAAGGGCTGTCCCTAGTACGAGAGGACCGGGACGGACGAACCTCTGGTGTGCCAGTTGTCCTGCCAAGGGCATGGCTGGTTGGCTACGTTCGGAAGGGATAACCGCTGAAAGC
>NZ_JBHWYR010000170.1:0-3420 GCF_042728695.1 Bacillus sp. NPDC060175 | reverse complement strand
TCTTCTTTATTGATTCCAATATATTTAAGTGTGATTCGTGGTGTGCTATGATTCAAGATTTCTTGTAACATAGCAACATCTTTTGTTTGTTTATAGAACCAATAGCCGAAGGTTTTGCGCATGGTGTGAGTCCCGATGGATTCTATACCGGCAAAATCTCCGGCTTTTTGCAATTGTCGATACGCTTGAATTTTACTAATGGGTTGATCTCCTTTTCGGGAAGGGAATAACCAGGTACTTTCTAGGGTTTGGGCATATGAATAGACATCGTCAAAAATAGAAGTAAGATTAATTATGCGTTCTTTCTTTGTTTTTCCTTCTTTGATCTTAAACTCTTTTCTCTTTTTCCGTTTTAACTTTATTATGGTTTGGGTTTCAATTTGGAGTAGATCGCTGACACGTAATCCTGTATTGGTTCCAATTAGAAAGAGAATATAGTCTCGTTCGGAACAATGACGTTTAAGAGCCCATTTCATATCTTCGATCTGTTCTTTACTTCGGATAGGTTGTACATCAATGAGATGTGGTTTTTTGTTCATGGATTTTCGACCTCTTTATTTACAGTGTTTTGAATGTATACTTTTATTATATAAATTGAGGATATCAGGGGATTCGGTGAGAAGTCAATGTTTAAGGGGAAATGAATGTAAACTAATATCTAAAAGTTTACATTGGGATGGTTTAAGAAAAAAACATTCACTTCTTATGAAAAGTATTCATAAGAGGTGAATGTTTGATTGAAGAAAATATTATTTTAGTTTGAGCTCCTGTTGAACCAAGTCTAATTGGTTTGACAAAGAGCTCCTATTTCGCCATTCATTTTTACCACAGTTCCAACAGGAGCAACAGGAACGGCAATAATACTTGTATTTACTTGGATCATTAACGATTTTACTTAGATTAATTTAGACAGCTATACCTAATGTGAATCTTAAACTTTAGGAGGCGAGCCCCCTTTTATATATTGAAAGCCATTTGGAGTGAATTCATGTTCTTTATACATTATGAAATGGATTTATAGTTGTGATATAAGGACTTGCTGTTAACATTTATTTTAATTTTATAGGTTTTTTTCTTATACTTGTACGTTTGTGGATTCATAAATTATAAGGTGTAAGTGGGTGAAAGATAAGGTTGGTGTATAGATGAGTAAATTTAATAAGAAATTTCATATTCCTTGTGAATGTTTTCTTCCCCCTGTACCTATACCTGAAATTGGACCAACAGGACCAACAGGACCAACGGGACCAACAGGATCAACAGGATCAACAGGACCAACAGGACCAACAGGACCAACAGGATCAACAGGACCAACAGGACCAACAGGACCAACAGGACCAACAGGACCAACAGGACCAACAGGACCAACAGGACCAACAGGATCAACAGGACCAACAGGATCAACAGGATCAACAGGACCAACAGGATCAACAGGACCAACAGGATCAACAGGACCAACAGGACCAACAGGACCAACAGGATCAACAGGACCAACAGGACCAACAGGATCAACAGGATCAACAGGACCAACAGGACCAACAGGACCAACAGGACCGACTGGACCAACAGGATCAACAGGATCAACAGGACCAACAGGACCAACAGGACCAACAGGACCGACTGGACCTAAAAAAGATGTATGTGGTTTTGCTGCTAGCACTACAGGTCCATTAATAAATGTAGTTCTAGGTGGAACTCCAGTTCCTTTTCCTGATAGCCAAATTCTTAATGGTGGTATAACAGTTGATGGAACAAATACTATATTTACTGTTCCAACTACCGGTCTATATCTTCTTGATTATAAATTAGATGTAACAGCTGTTGCATTATTTAGTACAGAGTTGATAATTAATGGTTTATCTGGTCCGCTAACTAGAATTATTCCTGTAATTCCAATTAGCCACTATAAAAACACCATTATAGTATCACTAACTGCAGGAAGCACTATAACACTACAATTATTCGGAATAGCTGTAGCTACTACTTTATTACCAGGAAGTGCTGGTGCTACGTTAACAATAATTCAAATTTTATAATGAATATTTTGCTTCCACAAAATTTATAAAGTCTTGGTCGATTGAAGAGGGCTGCGGAAACAGTCAATCTTTAAATGACCAATCCTAATAAAAGCATTCCTTAGGGGATGCTTTTGTTAGGATTGGTCATTTGTTTTTTCGCGGGATTAAATATCAAAAATCCATACCACATATGTACTCATGTATAAGGCATACTAAATACCCCTAATATGGATTTGTTTTTTTACTAGGGGTTGGAACATTCAGAAGTAACGTTCAGGGAGACGAAAGGTTACTTTCGTCGTGGAACTGAGAAGTTTTTATTCCAGGCTTTGATAAGTGGCGAGTAGTTCACAATAAGGATAAAATGATTCAAGTCAAATTTACAGTGAAGGAAGGAAAAATAAGATTGGGTATGTCCAAATGAATTGAGAAAGAAGTGTTAGCATGTGTTGGTCAATCAAAACGGACCTAGCGAAGCGAAGGGAGTATTTGACTTGACCAACTGGACTACACCCGAACCCTCTTGGCATTGAACAAACGATTGTTTGTTCCTGCCGACCGGCGAGGGAGCCCCTCAAGGATTTGAGGGGATGGGGAGTTCGAATGGATGGGGTCTGGGGAAGAGTTCCCCAGTGGGTTTGGGCAAAGCCCAAGGTTTTGTTTTTGCCACGTGAAATGTGGCTCGGCAAAGCCGAAAAGCGTCGCAGACCCCTATTGATTTTGATGCGAAAGCGTCAAAATACGTATAGGGTTACTCTAATTGACTCCATTTCGTCGCTTTGCTAGACTTATGGTATCAATTAATCTAGGGAAAGTGGTGGCACTTTATGTTGGGGTCTATCTCATTTAATCAATCTCACCAAAGTTCATTGAGCCATAATAACAGAGAAAATATTCATGGTAATCCTGGCATCGATCCATCCAGGTTAGACGAGAATATTTACTTTGTTCAAAAGGACATCCGAAGTGTATACAAGGATGTCTTTCAGGAAGCGGTGGACAAGTATAACGAGAAACAAAAACGGAATGACCGTAAGATAAATGACTACTATGACAAAGTACATAAAGATGATAAGACACATGAGCAACGAGAATTGGTTGTAGCGATTGGAGAAGGTAAAGACGATCCGATGTATAGAGGGGCGAAAAAGGAAGCACTGAAGCGCTATGCTGAGGCGTTTCAAGAGCGAAATCCAAATCTAGTAGTTTATAACATGGTTTTACATGATGATGAAGCCAATCCACATTTACATATTAACTATGTACCGAATTTCGAAAGTAGTCGAGGATTAACGAGGCGTGTCGGAATGGATAGAGCTTTGCAACAACAAGGTGTAGAAGGAACGGGAAGAAAGTTAATTGCACATTGGAGAGAATTAGAAACGGCCTATATTGAGCAATT
>NZ_JBHWYR010000169.1:0-3533 GCF_042728695.1 Bacillus sp. NPDC060175 | reverse complement strand
TACAGAATATAGGATAAAGAAGAATGAGAAGAAAAATATTAACCCCTGCGATATCTGTAATCCTGACTTTGCAAATGTATTGATTGTTACACTGGAAGCAAGATCGCCTTGTAAATTAGGATGAAATGCAAGTAATGCATAAGTAAAGAAAATCATAATAGCAAACGTACTACTTAAAAAATGAGCCAAATATGTTCGTTTACTTCGAATGACGTTTTTAAACGCGAACTGTCGAAAAGTCATATGCATCTCCTCCTAACAACGCTAAAACCTCTAGAATTTTTTGATAGAATACTTTGCGATTATCTCCACAATAAATCTCATTGTATAACTGTCCATCTTTGATAAACACAATTCGATCACAATAACTTGCAGCCATCGCGTCATGTGTCACTAACATCATCGTTGTGTCATTTTTTTTGTTAAGCCTTGTCAATAGTTCCATCACATCACGAGCTGATTTTGAATCCAGATTTCCTGTAGGTTCATCTGCAAGTAATAATTTTGGATTATGAATAGTAGCACGTGCGATCGCTGTTCTTTGTGCTTGTCCACCGGAAATTTCATACGTACGTTTATCCAATATTTCAGTTATCCCTAGTTTTTCAGCAATAGCTTCTACTTTCCCGTTCATTTCACGAGGGCTTACACCATCTAGTGTAAGTGGAAGAACAATATTTTCTTTCACCGTTAATGTATTAAGGAGATTAAATGATTGAAAAACGAATCCTAGTTCACGTCTTCGAAATAAAGACAACTGATTTGGAGATAACAGATATGGGTTTTCTCCATGAATTAATACTTCTCCTGATGTTGGAGCATCAATCGTAGACACCATATTTAATAACGTTGTTTTACCACTCCCAGATGGTCCCATAATTCCAACAAATTCACCTTTTTTTATTTTTAATTCAATATGAGATAGTGCTGTATAAGAAATTTTTCCAGTATATACTTTTCCCAAATTTGAAACATTTAGTACCTCCACAAATATTCCACCTTCCATTTCTTTTTTGCTACATTAAGTGTAAACAATATATAGTATGTCTCATATCGATTTCCCTAACATTTCCCTAACAAGTTTGTAAGATTCAAAAGAAAAAACCGATGAATAATCTTTCTTTCATCGGTTAACGAGATGCATAAGGGAATACGATTCTAACTTTGGTTCCCTTACCTACCTCAGATTCTATCTCAATCTTATGATTTAATTTTCCACAAACTTCTTTAACAAGATATAATCCCATACCCGTAGACTCTTTAAATTTCCTACCATTTTCTCCAGTATAAAATGGATTGAAAACACGTGGTAAATCAGCAGTAGGAATACCCACTCCATAATCTCTTACTTCCAAAATAATTGCTCGTCCTTTTGAATACGCCGATACTATTACTTTCTCTTTCTTACTTGATGAATATTTGATTGCATTTGACAGCACTTGATTGAGTATGAATCGAAACCATTTCTTATCTGTTTCTACAATAAGGCTCGGATCTACTTTTACCTCTGGATACACATAATTACGTATAAACAGACGTTTATTTTCATGAATGACAGAATCAACCATTCCCAATAATTGCAATCTGTCTACATGAAAATCCTGTTCGAATGTTTCTAAACGAGCAACATATAAGACCATTTCTAATCCTTTTTTGATTCTTTCCGTTTCTTCATTAATACTGTCAAATCGAAAGTCATCTGCATCTTGTGTAATTAACTCAATAACAGAAAGAGGTGTTTTCATTTGATGAACCCATTGATTCATAAAAGTCGTTTGTTCTTGTTGTTTTCGTTCCCATTTTTTTAATTGGTTTTGATAATATTGATATTGAGTTTGTAGTAATTGATCTAGGGCCATTGATAATGGAGTCAAATCACTATCTTTTATTGACTCATTTAATGTTTCCATTGGTGTTGATAGACGCTTGTAGAATGAACGATGACTATAATAACGAAATATTAGATAACCCATTAATAAAAAAATACCCAAAAATACAGAATATAATGCTGTCAAAATATGTGGATAACCATCAAACCAATATATAAAAAGAATGATAAGCAATTGGGCAAATGTATAACAAATGAGTGGAATATGTTCTTGTAAAAATAATTTCATTATTCCTTTCCTTCCTTCTCCCAAGTGGCATGCAAACGATATCCAGCACCACGAACTGTCTCTAGTGCGTTTTCAATACCTAAATCTTGCAACTTCCTTCTAATTCTCCCTATATTTACACTCAATGTATTCTCGTCTATATATGAACTATCCCATAGTTGCTCTAAAATCACTTCACGTTTTACAAGGAGCGGAGACTTTGTTATCAATATTTCCAATAAAGTTGTTTCTTTTCTAGTAAGTAAAATTGTCTTATCATCTAGTTGAAGTTCCATTCTTTCTGGGAACAGGAATAATCCTGATTGCTCAACTATTCGTTCTTTTACTTTAGGAGCATATTCACCGTATGCTCTTCTGAGTTGACTACGGATTTTAGACATTACAACTTCATAATAAAAAGGTTTTGTAATGTAGTCATCACCACCATTTTCTAAAGCCATAACTTGATCCATCTCTCCACTCCTTGCAGATAGAAATACAATTGGACAAGTAGAAATAGCTCGTATTTGGCGACACCAATAATAACCGTCAAAATTAGGTAAATTTACATCTAATAGCACTAAATCTGGTTTTATCTCTTGAAATATTTCTAAGATATTTTCAAAATCCTCTATAATAACACTTTGGTATCCATATTTTTTTATATGAGTTCCCAGTAATTCAGCGATTTTCATATCATCTTCTACAATCATGATTGTATTCATTTCGTACTCTCCTTTAATTTAGGTGTAATTTTTAAAGTTCGTTTAGTGTTTTATATTTTACTTATTTAAAAAAGATGATATCTTACATCCCCCCTCAAATGCAACAAGTATCCAATAAAGCGTATATTTATTGTTTCTTAATTAATAAACTTAATAGAGATGGTTTCCATCTTTTTTCTTTACTTAAAATAGCATGTTGACTTTCCAATTAGATGAGTAGGATATAATTGGAAAAGCGCCCTGTTTACAGGGCGCTTCATTAAATACAATATCCATTTTACAGATTAACTAAAAAAACTTATAAATTTTATACCTATTAGGGCTATCTAAAAGGGGTACGACCATGATTCCTTTTTTTGAGCCACTGACAAATGATTAAGCCAAGAATATCAAAATAAATCGGAACAAATACATATTAACCTTGGTATATTTTTAACATTCTAAAGGTGCATAGCCAACCATAATTAGTGATTGAGTATGCACCTTGAATTTTTTGTTTACTTTTTTATAAATATATTTTTGTACATATGCGTTTTAAATAGTGATTTCTAATAATAAGGAAGTAAATAATTTGTATACAAATAAAGCTTATTAATACAACAATTGAACTTTGAATTACGGACATTTCCCTACTTACTGTTTGTCCTAATTGATGAAAAGTTAGAAATGCAAAACTGCTGTGAACCATAGCCACTACAATCGGTAAGAAAAA
>NZ_JBHWYR010000168.1:0-3534 GCF_042728695.1 Bacillus sp. NPDC060175 | reverse complement strand
TCAATTTCTTTGAAAGCTTTTGACCACGATACTCTGGTAAAACGTATAATTCGTAAATGAATCCTACACTCTCTTGTGAAAAATAATCTTACCACTACCAATTAGAATCCATCCCTTTAAGTCATCATTTAGATTGTCATCGTCTTTGAGTACTAAGTAGTATGCTCCTTGTTCTAATGTTGTTTGTATAATTTCTTTTACTCGTTTTTGTGTAGGTTTAAAAGTCTTGACTGTTCCTTCATATAGAGCATTATCTGATTTTACTAGAATTTCATTCAGATCATTTTCACTAGCTTGTTTAATCATATTTTCCCCCTTTGTTTACATAAATTTCTAAAGCGGAAGTGAATTATTTGTCAAAAAAGTTAACCGCTCGCTTGTAATTAGCATTGTTTATTTTATATGCTTCAGCTTGAGCTTCATTTGTATTTTTTGCTACTGTAATTTTGGTTGTATCACTAACCCAAACAAAAAAAGTTTCTTTGGATCCATCTTTGAATAAAATCTTCATGTCAGAGTTAAACAGACTATAATTAGAAGTGGATATTATGTCTAATATAAGGACATAGATCCTCTTTTTTCTTACATGATATACTCCATAATTAGAGAATGAAAAGATGGTCTATTATGTATACAACGATGAGAGAACGTATGTTTGTTTTTGGTTAGGGAACGTAGCCTTTTCGAATATATAATTCATATTAAAGAACACTTCCATCAAATTGTATTTAGACTTAGTTTTTTGGTGATTGCAGCTTATCAATTTTCCAGTGTGCTTCTAGAGGGTCTAAAGAGCTTTCAATATAAAACATATATTCATCTGCGATACCTGGTATTTCAAAAGTTATTTTCAATTCTACCGTTTCATTTGGTTTAACTTGTATATCAGAAGTTTTTTGGTCAAGCACCTTTCCTTCATACGCCTTTCCGTCTTTTTCATCTTTTAAGGTATATTTTAATTCTGATAGTCCAATCATTTGACCTCGTACATTTTTTACAGAGACATTAACAACGACAGAATCGTTGCTATCATTTAAATATGCACTTTGAACGGTGGTCAAGTAATAGCCTCCCTTAGCACTCTCACCAACTAATAAAATACCTTGTTCCAAGCGGCTCATATCTTCTTCTTCAAAATTTATTAATTCTTCATTTTCATTTTTTGCGGTTGGTTCTTCTATTGAATCATTTTCAACTGCACTATCTTTTTTATCTTGTGTGCAAGCAGCCGTAACACTGACAAATACTAGACTTAAAGTAAGTAATATGGATAATTTCCTCATAAAATTTATCCGTCTCCTTAAATTTCTCGATTTTGTGCAACTATACATATTATAAAGCAATTCTATTTATAAGCTCATTTATTTTTCCTCTGTCAATAAGCCATTTTAAGATTCCTATTATTAATATAAGGAACGGTATTGCCTGAATAAAGAAAAATCCTTTCCAAAAATAAAGTGGATTACTATCTCTAAATTCTGTTGCCATCTCATCTGTATAAAAAACCAACGAACCTATCAAATAAGCCATTGGAATTGTGAGTAGATTTATCGCTAAACAGACCATTATCAATGATAGGTTTTTAGCCTTAATTTTTGGTGAAACAGACTTGAAAAATAAAAATATTGAGGTGCCGGATATAAGAAAAAGTGTTATTACATAAAAAATCACCATAATATTCCTCCATGACTTTAATTGTACCATCAGCTAAGACAACTTTGTGCAAATTTGGATAAATAGGATATTCATGTAAGGTTAACATAACGTCTCATTATTGGTAGCAAGGACATGGCAGAACCCTACTCTTACAAGGAATCCGCCCTTTTCTTTTTCTATGATACTATGCATTTTTTTATACATTCCTATTTTAGCGCGCCTTTTGGTCTCCCGATTTCTCGCATAAAATCTTGCATGCTCTTAGCGTGGGGTTCTTCCAAAATGCTGACGGTACCCCATGTCCATCAAGCTAAGATTTTGAAGTATACCCAAAAATGAAATTTTTATCTCTCTACAGCTAAATTCTTCTAGAACCTATTGGCTCATGCACGATATTGACACTCATTCATGACCAGTGGAAAGAAGGTGCCCCCGATTATGAGAACAGTAACAAGGCCTGGTGGATGATTTTAAATAATACAAAGACTTTGGTGAATGTTCATAGGTTGGTCCGTCACAAATGATTTAATCGAAAGGGACTAGTGGAGCACAACTCCTTAACTAATTATATATTAAGGTTTATGTTTTTGAATCTAGCTCACTGATTGTAAAGTAAACAACTTAAATGTGATTTGAAATTTTTCTATATAACTGATCTCTTTGAGAGAAAATATATATTTATTCAACAATAGCGCCCTTTTATTGAATAATAACTTCTATAATTTTCAATCATATTCAATTGTTTTAACCTTAATTAATTTTAAAATGTATATATATTCTTAGGGAATTGTATATGTTAAATGCTTTCTAGTGTTCCACCATAAAGTAGTGTTGGTCTAGTCTGAGAGAAAATACACAGGTTTGCTGTGTCACCGAAGGATAAAAGCCTGGGAGAAACTGTTTAACAGTTATCTCTTAGGCTTTTTTTGTTTTTTTTGGTAAGAATAAAATTGGAGGTGTCTTTTAGATGAGTAAAGACTGGATTAAAGTATTTGTTGCTGCTTTCTTTGAAATTTTTTGGGTAATTGGTTTAAAACATGCTGATGGCTTTTGGACTTGGACGGGGACTATCGTTGCTATATTTTTCAGCTTTTATTTAATGGTTATGGCAGGAAGAATGCTTCCCGTGGGAACTGTTTATGCTGTTTTTGTTGGATTAGGTACAGCTGGAACTGTCTTTTCTGAAATCTTGTTCTTTGGTGAACCATTTAAAATGGGAAAAGTACTCTTGATTTTATTTTTATTAGCTGGAGTAATTGGCTTGAAATTAGTTACAGATGACAAAGTTCAGGAAGGTGATGAATCCTAATGCCATGGATTTCTTTAATCATAGCAGGGCTGTGTGAAATGTTTGGTGTTGCTATGATAAATAAATTGCATAAAGACCGAAATTGGCAATCATTAGTTTTGTTAATTCTCGGATTTGGATTAAGTTTTATATTTCTTGCTTACGCAATGGAAACACTGCCTATGGGGACAGCTTATGCAATTTGGACTGGAATTGGTGCGTCTGGTGGTGCAATTTTAGGCATGGTTTTTTATGGCGAATCAAAAGAATGGAAAAGACTTATTTTTATAGGTATGGTTTTAGGTGCTGCAATAGGTCTAAAACTCGTTTCATAAATGATTTTTTAGATTTGTTCTATGAAGAAGATAATCTGCCTTTATCAAGTGAATTATCTTCTTTATTTTTTACTATTTTCCAACAAAATGTTCCAATTGTTGAGTAAAATGACTGGCTTTTTTTAAACAACTTTATTATGTTTCAAACAATTTTATTGTTCGTGAATAAATCCCTCAAAAATACAATTGACCAATAGTAACAAAAGCATCCTCTTAGATTTCTTCTAAATATTCAATTATAATATTTATTAATTA
>NZ_JBHWYR010000167.1:0-3577 GCF_042728695.1 Bacillus sp. NPDC060175 | reverse complement strand
TGCTAATTATTTCTTTTACTAAAATAAATGGCACTCCACAGAAAAAAGCAAATGGAAATGAAAATGAGCTTTTGGAAAAATACGTTATGAAAAAAAATATAAGTATACATATTGATATTATAGTAAACTGAAAATCGATTATACCCATACTTTCTGAATCTTTATACAATATAATTAATTTTAGTGGAAGTACAGGGGTTTCTAGCACCTGCTCGTGCGGAAGATGTACAACAGAAGAGCATAAGGATTATGAACGCAAAGGTAAATAAAAAGTCTTTAGCATCGCAAATCCGCATTCTCAGGACACTTCCTCAAATCTAAACGATATACCAATATAAGATGAATAATAAAGAATCTACATAAGCTCTAAAATAAATTCTGAACTATTATTAGTTTAATTATTTTTGGTTAATCTGAAATTTTAAAGCTGCCTCCATAATAATAATTTTCCCCAAGTTTCATAACAGCTACGTATGTTCCAGGTTTATAAACGGAAGTAATAGGTGTTATAAATCTACCATAATTATGCGAGATACCTGAGTCATAAATCGTTTTATATCTCTGCATGTTTATTTCTTCATTCTCACTCACGCTTAATCGATATATTTTTACAATACCGGTATCTTTACCACCAGTATAAATAGTAACATCGAATGTACTCCCATGCTTTAGGTCACCAACTGCTAATTCCTCTATGAAATCTGCATTATGGTGTAGTAAAAAATAGTTTTGCCACTGCCAATTGTCTAAAACTGGTGTTTCTTTTTGGATTTTTTGCGATTCAGCAGAAGCAGGTGTGATTGTACCAATTGTACTTGAATATGTAATACCTCCAATAGCTAGTGTTCCAATAATTGCTGCCTTCCCTAAAAGTTTCATCTTTTTAACCTCCTAGTCGATAGAAAAATCAGAAATCTTACTCGTGAAAAATCAGCTGTACAGTCAAAGGGATGATGGCATCTTCTAAAATCATATTAACATCTATATATTTGTTAGACAAATTAAAAAAATAAGAAAAAACAATCGGGTATTGATTTAGATGAATTTAGAGACCATGTGGATAAGTAAATTTTTAATTGCAACAGCCCTGACTTAAAGATTCAGGAGTTACCATAGTTGGAGCATTTACTGCAAGAGTTCCCCATAAGCGTTTAACTTTCTCTAACTAGGGTAATAGAATTGAAGTATATGGTTGGGGTGAGTATGTATCTACACTAGATACATATCAAAATAGCGAAGGACAAAAGGTTACAGATCAGAAGATAACCAATCGCTATACTTCTAATTTCCGTGATACCTCTAGCATCTCACCTATAATCGTTGGGGCTGGCTGTATCGATTTAAGGAATTGCCAAAGAACATTTAGATAAAATGGGGGTACCAGATTTAATCTTGCTAGCTTTTACATATATGAAAGCTATGTCACTAATAGTGGTAATTACCTCATTGGTATATTGAAATAACTTTAGTGATAACAGGGATGCCCCCCAACCATCCTTTAAATAAAGCTGGACTGGTAGATTAGATTTTAGTACTGTAGGTTTAAAATGAATTACTTTATTTAATTCTGCTGCAGCCATTATGGGAATCATTTCTGTATTTTCGCAAATAAATCGTGGTAATAAAAACAGATGCTGGTTTCTAGCATCTATTTTTATTGTATGAGATTTCTAAAAAATAATACTTTACAAACACAACACCTTTATTTAGAATAATTAATATAATTCGACAAAACACGACAAAATAAATGATTTATTAATTTTCAGAAAAAGAGGAACATTCTAGACTTTTTTGGGGTAGTGTCCATATGAATCAGATAGGTAGATAAGATAATAAAGTAAATACCCAATATGATTCAGTGTTTATGGAATTGATTCCTATGAGGATTCGGAGAAAAGATGCTGGTAAATCTTTCACATAACTCAACACTAGAATTTAATCGTTTTAAATTAACTAACATCTATACAAAATTATATATAAAAAAAGTATTAGAAGAACATACCTTATTTTTAAAGGGGACACAGAGGATATGAGGAAGCTATTAAAAAAGAAATCTGTTACACAACTGTTAGAGCATAATAAGAGTAAGAACTTAACGAAGACATTAGGATTATTTGATTTAATTATGTTAGGGATAGGTTCAATAATTGGAACGGGAGTTCTTGTGTTAACCGGATTAGTAGCAGCAAGTGATGCTGGTCCAGCAGTTATTTTTTCATTTGTACTTGCAGCAATTGTATGTGGATTTATCGCTTTATGTTACGCAGAAATTGCATCTGCACTTCCGACTTCAGGTAGTGTATATACGTACTCTTATGCAACGATTGGTGAATTTGTGGCACATTTAGTGGGTTGGACTCTACTCTCAATTTATATCGTGGCTACAGCAGCGGTTGCTAGTGGATGGACAGGATATTTCCACAATTTAATAAGTGGATTGGGGTTAGAGATACCTAAATCACTATTATCGATTCCATCACAAGGTGGTATTATGAATCTACCAGCGGTGGTCATTACATTAATAATTACATGGATGTTATCACGTGGTACGAAGGAGAGTAAACGTATCAATAACATAATGGTGTTAATTAAAATTGGAATGGTTATATTATTTATTGTAGTTGGTGTTTTCTATGTAAAACCAGAGAACTGGGTACCGTTTACACCATACGGTTTAAGTGGCGTTTTAGCTGGTGGAGCAGCCGTATTCTTTGCTTTTATGGGGTTTGATATACTGGCAACTTCGGCAGAAGAAGTAAAAGATCCGCAACGAAATCTTCCCATTGGTATTATTGTCTCGTTAATTATATGTACAATTATCTACGTTATAGTGTGCCTTGTTATGACAGGTATGGTTTCCTATAAAGAATTAAATGTACCTGAAGCAATGGCTTATGTAATGGAAGTCGTGGGACAAGATAAAATTGCTGGTGTAATTGCTGCAGGGGCAGTAATCGGCCTTATGGCTGTTATTTTCTCGACTATGTATGCAGCAACACGTGTATTCTTTGCTATGAGTCGTGATGGATTGTTACCAAAATCACTTGCGAAGATTAATAAAAAGACTGGAGCACCAACCTTTACAATTGGAGTGGCGGGAATAGGAAGCTCTTTAATAGCTGGATTTATTGATTTGAAAGAGTTAGCGAATTTAGTTAATATTGGCGGGTTGGTAACATTCGCATTGGTTGGTGTATCAGTTATTATACTGCGTAAAACACATCCAAATTTAAAACGTGGATTTATGGTACCTTTTGTACCCATATTACCTATGATTTCAATTGTAAGTTGTGTATTTTTAATGCTAAATTTGCCAATAAGAACATGGGTGTACTTCATTATTTGGATAACTGTCGGCGCAGTAATATATTTCATGTATTCGATGAAACATAGTAATTTAAGTGAGGAAACAAAATCAAAAGCATATGATAAAATAGCGAAATAATATCGATGTTGAGTAACATAGATATTGATAAAATAGGAAAAAGATGACTTTTGTTTATTACAGAAGTCATCTTTTTTTATAAGTATTAAAATGAGTATTTGGGAAGTTAAATTTATTATAATTAATAAATAT
>NZ_JBHWYR010000166.1:0-3879 GCF_042728695.1 Bacillus sp. NPDC060175 | reverse complement strand
AATTATTTTCATTGATGAGGGAATACTTTAAATATGGTTTATCTCCATTAATTAATTTATCAAACGTTTCTCTCAAAAATCTCTCAAGATATTTTTTATAAAATGAAAAACCTGTCTCCACATAGAGACAGGTTTTTTAAAGTTATATGCTTTGAAGTTTGTAAGCCCATAAATACCCTTTTGACTCTAATAATAGGTCGTTAGTATTATGCTTTTCTATAAATTGAATTGTTTGGTTAATATGCATTGCATAACCATCTGTTGTACGCTCGATTGTGATAGGAACATTTAGCTCACTGAATAGTTGACGTATTCGATAAATAGTATTATACAAATTTGCTAGTGCACGTTTTTCCGCTATGTTAGGCCAAATATCGTCAATAATATGCCATTTTGAAACAGCTTTTTCTTTATGGAGAAGGAAGTAATAAAAAAGCTCTTCAGTAACACGGGTAGGCCATTTTAGCGATTGATGATCTTTTTTTACAAAGGTATTACCGTATAGTTGTACTTGAAGGGTGTTTGAATTTCTTTGTTGATTCGAAACACCATAATATTTTTTTAGGCGGTAATCTAAATCTTTTACAGCATTAGGTGTCAACGGTTTTAAAATATAATCAAGAGCTTGTACCCGAAAAGCTTCTAAAGCATAGTTTGGATAAGCTGTAGAGAAAATAACCGGAACATCAATGCCTTCACTTACTAACTTTTGAGCGAGTTCAATTCCTGTCATTTTAGGCATTTCAATGTCTAATAAAATAGCGTCTAATGTGTAAAGAGGAAGCATTTTAAGTGCCTCTAATGGTGACTGGAAAGTATCAATAACTTGAAATTCACCATGTTTTATTAATAAATGATTATGTAAATCTAAAATGGGCTTTTCATCTTCTATTATTACTATTCGCCACACTGCTTTCTCTCCTTTAATGGAATTGTTACATTAATAGTTGTTCCTTTATTTTCAATAGAATAAATCTCTACAGTTCCATTGGAAAACTTTCGAACACGACGTAAAACATTTGAAAATCCAATTCCTTGATTCTTAAGAGTTCCATTTAATAAATTGTGTATAGTTGTTTCTGACATTCCTATACCGTCATCTATTACTTGTATAAATAAAATCTGTTTTATTTGTTTTATATTAATTTGTACATGACCGTTTCCTTCTTTCTCAAATAGGCCGTGGCGTATTGCATTTTCCACAAATGGTTGTACGAGTAAGTTAGGTATATATATTTCATCTAAAGATTGGACGGTATCAACTTCATATGAAAAAGAAAGACGTTCGCCAAATCGTGCCTTTTCTATTTCTACATATGCTTGAATGATAGAAAGTTCCTTTTGTAATGTAGAATAATTTGCTTCTTTTCCAGACTCAAAGATATAGCGTAAGTAGGAGCTTAACATCGTTAGGAGATGTGCAGCACGTTCACTATCTGTATAACAGAATGAAATAATATTACTCATTGCATTATATAAGAAGTGTGGTTTGATTTGGGCCTGTAGAAAGGCCATTTCATTTTCGAATGCTTGCAGTATGGCTTCTCTTGTTTGGAAAATAGTATGCAGTCTAGCTAATAGTACTTGTTTTGTACAAGGTTTAACTAAGTAATCGGTTATTCCACTTGCAAATATATTATCTACATGAGTTGGATAATCTTTTGAACTTAACATTAGAATAGGTAATTCTAATATGGATGTTTTTTTGCGTATATGTTTGGCCAACTCAATTCCTCCAATTTCGGGAAGAGTTTCATCTATAATAAGAAGCGAGAAATCTTTAGTTTTTTCTAGCAAGAAAATAGCTTCTTGAGCTGAATGGACAATGTTAATATTGTATTTTTCGGATAGTAAAGATTTTAGTACCTCTGTATGTATGACATCATCATCTACAATTAAAATTTTTGGTTGATGGCTAGTATTTACTTGGGAAACTTCTTTAAAACCATGTCGTTCCTTTAAAATAGTAGGTATTTCTTTATATTCATAAAAAGGAACTTTTATTTTAAATAGAATAGAAGTTTTATAGTATTCAATTTGTAACTGCCCATTCATGCGTTCTAGCAGTTCTTTACTTATTAATAATCCAACTTCAGTATGAGCTTCTTCATACGTAAAATTAGAACCTCTAGTAGCTTTAAAGGTTAAATGAATATTTTCTCCTATATGTTGAGTATCAATAACAATTTTTCCACTTACTGCATAGTAACAACATTCTTCTAAAATACGATAAAGTACTTGTGTTAATCGATCTTCGTCTACTAGTCCATGCAAATTCTTCGGTATGTATTCTTGATACATAATGTTTTTTCTTGAGAGGGGTAGTTCCATTAATTTATAAACGTGATTCACAACCATTTTTATATTTGTTGATTTTCCTACAAAAGAATAATCATGAAATTTAATTTTTGTGAAATCCTGTAAATCATTAGTAAGATATAGTAAACGTTCCGTAAGTTGTTCCAGTAGATGTAACTCATTAGAATGCTTTTCTTTTTTATCATTAGATTTTACAGATTTAATTAAATTAATTGCATGGTATAAAGGATTTTTTAATTCTTGGGTCGTTACTTTTAAAAAAGAATCTTTTGTTAAATGAATAGCTTCTAATTTTTTCGATAAGTGCTCAGCTTCTTCGGTACGATTAATAAAACGTGTGCCTAAAAAGACATTCATCATAATAATGAAACCTATTAGTCCAAAGCGATTAAATATATTACGACCTGATGCAAAAAGTTGTTCTAGTGTGCCGCTAAAGAGAAACATAAATAGAGTAAGTAACATAAGGATAAAAATTAAAATTTCATTTTTATTAATAATCCACTTTTTTTGTATGATTAGCTGAGTCAGTCTTAGGATAATCCACAACAACATTATATTCATATAAAAAAAGAATAGTGTTTGTAGATTAGATAGAGATCGAGATGGAAATAAGATTATGCTTACACTATAAATAAAGAAAGGCGAAAATAATAAAAGCATTTGTTTTTTATTTATAATAGTAGGCATAGTTTTTGAAATAAACAATGGTAATAAAATTGCACTAAAAAATGTAATAGAGTCTTGTAATCGAAAATAAATTTCAAAAGGGATATTAGGAACAGCGCGAAGTAATATACGCTCCCCACGTGTCATAACAATTAGTGCAAGGCTTAGGAAATAACAACCACTATAAAAAAAGCCATCATCTTTTTTACGTAGCAAGAAGATAGTGAGATGAAAAATACTAAAAACTAATAATATGGAAACTGCTGTCCATTCAATATTTGTATCTTCCGCTACGTCTTCTCGCATCGCTTTAGCATCACCGAAATCGATTGGGAAAATTATACCTCCCCGTACATTATAAAAATTTGAAACTTGAATTGTTATGAGTAGCTCTTTTGTTTTCGGTGTTAAATAAATTTCATATGATGGGTTTTCAGGTTTTGTATTTTCTTTTGATTTTCCGATCTGGCCTACTTCAGAAACTTTTTCGTCGTTTACATAAATAGTATGGGCTGACCAAATATTTCGAATTCGAAAACCAACTTCAGAAAAATGCTTAGGTAGCAAGATCTTTAATTGATAAGCACCATATTGTGCTTTGGATTCCCACTGTCCTGGTACGAGTTGGTTTGGAGCTTGGTCTTGAAATTCGTTCGAATTTACAAATTCATTTGGGGTGAATTTCCATTCGCCTGCTAAAGATAATATTTTCGCATTTGAAGGAAGATCACTTAAATTAAGCGTACCATTTTGTGCACGTTTTTGAATGAGATTTGTATCACTATCTCGAAAGTTAATATTTATAATTAAAAGCATCATCACAGTGATGAGAAGCCAACCAATGGCTTGTTTCCACATGGGGTAATCACCTCTTCTTCAATAATATATAAT
>NZ_JBHWYR010000165.1:0-3921 GCF_042728695.1 Bacillus sp. NPDC060175 | reverse complement strand
GCTAAATCCAGTCAGTTAGATCAACATTTTTCACAACAATATATTGAGGGGGAAGAAAAGGTCATCAAACAAAATATAAAACTAGAGAATTTTAATACAATAATTCCGAAGCTGGAGAAAGAATATGGATTACTTTCTTCTGATATATCACTCCTTACAAACTCCACTCATCATAGGGCACATCAAATGATTTATAAAGAAAACTATGCAAATAGAGATATTACAAATCCACAATTCCCTTCATTACCAACCTATCGAAGTTTTTATGATGAAGAAGCTCTAAAGCTTGTTTCAGAAATATATAATGACGATTTTGAAGCATATGGATATAAAAAGAATGAAATTAATTTTTAACTAATATACCTATAACCCCCACTATGCATAGAGTCTCTTTAAAAACGAAAACCACTACTAAAAGCCAGCGGTATGGAAGGGGAATTATAATGAGTGTTTCTATTATAATGATGGGTTTCATCATAGGGGTATTAGTTGGGGTAACAGGGATAGGAGGCGCAGCATTATTGACTCCATTTCTCCTAACATTAGGTATAAGTCCTTCCATCGCTGTTGGAACAGATCTAGTATATAATTCTATCACTAAAATGTTTGGAATATCCCAACACTGGAAACAGAAGACTATAAACTTTAGATTAGTAAAATATCTAGCTATGGGGAGCATACCTAGTGCAGTTATCGCAATAATAACTATTCATTTTTTACCAATTTTTCATTTCAATCGAGAGGGAATCATAAAATATGTATTAGGTTATGTTTTAATCTTTGCAGCAATCTCTATTTTTATAAAAGCCTTTTTCTATAATGAATCTACACAAAATTATTTTCAAAAACAAACTTTAGAACAAAAGAAGAATTTAACTATTTTTATTGGTGCTATACTTGGTTTTATCGTTGGACTTACCTCGGTTGGCTCTGGTTCTTTATTTGCTATTGCAATGATCTATTTATATCAAATGAAAACATCTGAATTAGTAGGAACAGATATTACACATGCTTTCATATTAGTTACTGTGGCAAGCATATTAAATATGAATTTAGGAAACGTCGATTATATATTAACAATTAATTTACTTATCGGTTCTATTCCAGGAGTCATACTTGGTAGTAAATGCTCCACTAAAATCCCCGTTAAACCTCTTCAAATATTTCTAGCTATCATTATTTGTATTAGTGGACTAAAGTTAGTCACCTCTTATTGAAAGCGTTTTATGCTTTTGTTATATAAGAATGGAGGTTCAAAATGGATCATACAGAACTATATAATTTTATACTTAAGAGAGGACGCGTACCTCATTTTCATAAAGATTTTCCTCTAATCTTATTTTGGAGCCAAAAAAGTGGTTGTACGTCGCTAGCACACTGGTTTTTTTATCAAATTAATTTATTTGAAGAAGCAATAAATTATGACCCTTTTATTCATAATTATGAGTATGAAGTATACACAAACTCTACAGATCATTTAATACAATTAGCCAACGGATTACAAGCAAAAGAAAAGAATACGTATAAACTAGTAAGAAACCCTTATAGAAGAGCAGTAAGTTCTTTTGCTGCTCTGATTCCATCGCTAAATATTGAGCATCCCGCATGGAAGCCCATTCGACTATTTCTGTATGGTGACGAAACCTGCAATAAACCCATTTCCTTTAAACTATTTTTGTATTATTTAAAAGCACACATGACCAAATTAGATCTAGTAGATCCTCACTTTACCCACCAATATATACAAGGGGAAGAGGAATTTGTTACAAACTATATTTATCTAGAAAGTTTCAACACAGGAATTTCGAAACTAGAAGAGGATTATAAATTAAAAAAATCACCATTAGATCTATTATCAAAATCTTGGCATCATCAAAGTAGCAAGATGATTTACAAAGGGATTTATGCAGAAGCTGATATTACCAAGCCTCTTTTCCCACGATTACCTACTTATGATAGTTTTTATGACGCAGAAACACTTCAGTTGGTTCAAGAGATATTTGCAAAAGATTTTATTATGTATAATTATGATTTAACTTCTTTTTCTGAACATAAAAGTGTGCAAAGACCCTAGTACTGTTAAGTATGTTATCTGAAAAATGATACGATGTTTCTTCCTATTTATAAATTTCCATATACTTTTCCTAATTCTTTTTTTAGTTGTGTTTTTAGATGCTCATTTTCACTTTCTAATAACTTGTTCCTATGTTTTGAATGGTTGATTTTATTTTTCAAAGTTTTTATGATTACATCTTTTGAGGCATCGGATGTCTTTTTTTGTCTTTTTAAAATCATGTATTCCTTCTTGCTGTTGAAGTAACTCTTCAATCTTTTTTCTAATTAAGGGTTCTCTATATAAATATGCTTTAGAAACAAGTGCTTTTTCTGAAACTGAATTAAAATTGATTTTTTGTCCTTCTTTACTCATTAACTGTATTATTTTATTCACTCGATATTGCGCTTTCACTAAGGTTATCACTCCTGACAAAAGAACATTCGTTCTTTTGTCAGGTATTTTCATGAAAACATTGGTTAAAATAACCGCACTTTAAAAATCTTGTTAAGAAAAACTTAAGGAATTTCCCTCTATATTCATAAGAAGTTTTTTCTATACTGAAAATGTAAATTAACAAAAGGAGAAACAATCATGAAGAAATTTTTACTTTACATATTAGGAATAGGCCTCCTTAAGGAAGAGCTATATACTCACTAAAAGGTATTGATGAATCAGGGAATGAGAAAGAATATACAGTAGGAACGAACACTCCTAATGATTTTATAAGAAAAACGTACTTAAAAGTTCATGTAAAAGGCAAGTATGTCTATTCTTACGACATTATTTCTGAAAAGGACATTCCGGAGAAACTAAGGGAGAAATTGAAGATAGAAGATAAATAAAAGAGCCTATTCGTATGAGCTAGCTCTTTATTACCTCTCCTACCTACCATTGGGTTATCCTTCTTCACATGCTGGAGGAAGGATAATTCTTTTAGGAGATTTATCAAATTAGTTATCATTGTTTTAATAACCATTGTTCAATTACTTTAACTGTTTCATCTTGTTGTGCTTTTGACGTAATTAAGCTAGCATTATCACCTTTTTGCTCGCCATACATGCCGAAATTAGCATGATTCCCCCCTTTTATCATGTGCATAGTTGTATTCTTTGACATTAATTTTTTATTGTTCATTATTTTTTCTACAGTGGCTAAGCCATCTACTTCCCCATAAATTGATAGCATTGGCATCAGCTTGTTAGAGAAATCATCTGCAGGATAAGAACCTAAGAGAATAATACCGTCTACCTTTTCTTCATGTTGAAAGGCATACCTAGAAATCATAGCTCCCCCCATTGAATGCCCAGCAACATACCATTTTTGAACTTCAGGATACTTTTCAATTATACTGTCTACCACATTTGTTCCAAGTATCGCTAAGTTTAATAGTAACTTAGGCATTACTACAAAATGCCCATCTTTTGCAAGAGCTTCCCCCAAGTAACTATAAGACTCAACTTCTACTTTAGCACCTTGATAAAAAACAATCCCTACCTTAGCATCTTTCTGTCCAAATACTATATTCTCTTCATCTTTTTTATTATCTACTAAAGCCAAAGCCTCTTTAGTTGGTTTGTAAGTAAACTGAGACCAAGTCAAAAAAGTAATACTTCCTACAATTAAGATGCCTAGTAAAGAGTATAGAGTAATTTTCATCCATTTCTTCACATATATCACCTCCCTAAGATGTGTATATTCTATACTTTAATTATTATTAATATAATTGTCGAATAATCTTAACTATTAAGTTTAGAAAAAATAATACGAGCCCTCAAATATCGTTTTAAAATAAAATTTTATAAAGAAAAAGCCGATTTCTTTAACGTATAGAATATCGACGTTAGTTGAGTTGTTAATTTTGTAAT
>NZ_JBHWYR010000164.1:0-4141 GCF_042728695.1 Bacillus sp. NPDC060175 | reverse complement strand
ATGTTTATACTATAAACGTTGATCTTTCTGGAAGTTTAGACGAAAATGATCTTCATCATTATATACCCCAAATTCATATCCTTGCTCTTTATAAAATTTAATAATTTCAGGAAGAGCTTGTAATGTTTGTGCCTTTTCATGCATTAAAACAACTTCTACTTCTTCTGTTGTCTGTTTCTTTACATTTTCGATAATCTGAGTTGGATTATCTTTTAATTTCCAATCATTTGAATCAATTGTCCAATCCCAAACTTTCATTCCAGCTTCTACAATTTGATTACGAATTTCCTCACCCTTTAATCCTGGTGCAGATCCATATGGTGGACGGACTAGTTTAGGAGTTGTACCCGTAATATTATGTATAAGATCTAACGTTTCTTTCATCTCTGGTACAAATTGTCCTTTTTTGTATAACTTATCACTATTATGTGTCATACTATGTGCACCAATATAATGTCCTTCTTTTACTGCTCGTTTTACATTTTCCTGAAAACCTGTATTTTGTAAATTGCTACCTTGCATAAAAAATGTCGAAGCAACATTTTGCTCTTTTAGTACATCTAAAAATTTCCCAGTCAATTCGCTAGGACCGTCATCAAATGTTAAATAAACAACTTTTCCTACTGGCTTTCCATCAGGTCTTTTTTGTTTTGCCGGTGCTGTTTCCTTTTTCTTTTCTTGTTGCGTATTAACTTGTTTCATACTTTCCTTAGCTACTCCCTTCGCTGGGGTAGAGTTCCAGTTCCATTCCCCAATTAAAAAGAATGTGAAAAAGGTCGTTGCCAAAACAACTCCTAGAGATATTATTACCTTAGTTAATACACTTGTTTTTTTCTTATTTTGTGATTCTTTCATTATTTTTCGATCCTTCCCTCTTGATTTTCATATTAATTATTTATAAGGCTGAGCCTTTCCTCGACTGAATCATTAGTTTCAACCGGTATTTACAATAAATAGATTAATAGAGAAAGATAAAGACAAAATGCAGATAATGTCGAAATCAGTTAAAGAATAACGTATTGTATTCACTCTTTAGAAAAGTATTTGTCCCTCTAATACCATTAAGGTAATTCATAAATTTGAAAGCTGGGTATACACCAAAAATAAAAAATACTACTCTTTCTGATTAAAATTTAGAAAGAACAGTATTTTTCTATTTGTCCCTTTTATTACATAATAAAATAATTAATAATGCCATCCACAATACCCTTTTTCGATTTTGTTTGGAATTCTTCTGAATTCATTCTTTTTTCATCACTCGCATTAGATGTAAACCCTAGCTCAATTAAAATTGCCGGGGAAGGATTTTCTCTTAAGACAAGAAAATCACTTCCATGAATGCCTCTATCGTGATTATCTATATTTTGATCAAAAATAGCTTCTTGTACGATTTTAGCTAACTTTTTATCTTTTCTTTTATTAGCCCCATAATGAGTTGTTATTCCATTTACACTTGTATCCTTAAAAGCATCATGATGAATGCTAATATAAAGATCCGCCGAATGGTCTTTAACTACTTTGACACGCGCTTGTAATTCTTCCTTTTGCTTTGTTTCTGGAAGTAAGCTAGTATCCTTTTCACGTGTCAATATAACTTTTGCATCCGTTCTTTCTTCTAATTCTTTTTTTATATTTTGAGCTACTTTTAAATTAAGATCTTTTTCAATCGTTCCAAATTTCTTTCCTTTCGTCCCTCTATCTCCACCACCATGCCCTGGATCAATTACAATTATTTTTCCTCTTAAGCGTAAATCCTCTTTTGATACATTTTTATATCCCTTAGCATGTATGAAACTAACGCCAGTGCCCATTATTAATATAATAAATAAAAGCAATGTCACTCTTTTTTTCATTTTAACAATCTCCTTATCAGCTTTTCATTCAGTTTCTAATGAAAATAGTAATGAATGCTAATAAAGATAAAGTGCAGATAATGTCGATTTTGTTTAAAAATGACTAAACTCCAATTTCTCTATATTAAAATTAAGAAATTGGAGTTTAGTCATTTAACAATAGTTTTTTATTTAAAATAGATAACTAATTAATAATCCTGCTGATAATAAGAAACCAAAAATCGTATTTGTCATCGCTGTTGATTTCATCGCGATGCGCATATACCCGGGATCCTTTGCTCCTTTTTGGAAGCTTTGAATAGCAGAGATTGGCTTTTTCAAACCTAGGAGCATAACTAATGCCCAAGGGCTTATATAACCCATCAACACAATTACGGCAATCCATAAATAAGCAATTAAAAAAGCTACAGCTAGTGTTACCACTGCTTTTTCTCTCCCAAGGAGGATTACCAACGTCTTTCTTCCACCTTTAATATCTTCTTCGATATCTCGGATGTTATTCGACATGTTGATTGCACCTACTAAAATTCCAATTGGAATGGAAATCAATATACTTTCAATCGTTATAGTATTCGTTTGAATAAAGAAAGCAATGAGTACAAAACATGTCCCCATTAACAATCCAGAAACTAATTCTCCAAATGGAGTGTACGCAATTGGTAATGGACCACCTGTATATAAATAGCCAACCGCCATCCCAATTAAACCAATGACGACTAACCACCAGCTGCTATTCATACAAATATAAATTCCAATAAATGCTGCTACTACATACAATAAAAGCGCAACTGTTAAAACATTTTTTGGTTTCAATCCATGACGGACAATTCCACCACCGATGCCAACAGAATCAGCGGTATCTAATCCACGTTTGAAATCATAGTACTCATTAAATAAATTCGTTGCTATTTGCAATGCTAAACATGCAACCATCATCGCAATAAATAAAAGCCAATGAATTTCGGCAACATAAAGTGATGCCACTGTCCCTAAAATTACAGGAGAAAACGTCGCCGTTAATGTATGTGGGCGCGTCATCTTCCATATTAATTTAGCGGAACTAATTTCTTTTTCATTCCCCATAACTCTGTTCAATCTCCCTACATTTTAAGTATAAATTACTAGCAGTATCTTTCTATCTATTTCCTGCTTCACATCTATTATATCAAAAAAAGAATTGGCGATAGAACTTTAATGCTCTTGCTTGTCCCCTTATCACTCTTGAATTAAGTTTTTCAAAAGAAAGTCCGTTGCTCACATTCGAACAACGGACCTTCTTTATATCAACCAATTTAAAACATCCTCAGCAATCTCTTCTGGTCTATCCCAATGCATTAAATGCCCTGTATCTTTATAAAGCTTAGTCGTAATATCAATATGCTTCTTAAATTCCGCAATCTGCAATTCTCTTATTTTCAAATAATTATCGGGAAGATCACAATACAATAATAAAATATCGCTTTTAATTTTATGAGATTTCAATGTTTTATACACCGTATATTGAAACTTAATTACCCCTCTAGCGGTATCGCCAGTAGCATGCCATTTTACTTTACTATCTTCTTCTCGCATTAAGTCATAAACCGCACGTTCTATTAATGGTGACCACCTGCTGTAAGCCAGTTTTTCTGATTGGAAGAATGCTTCTTTGCTATCAAAAATATATTCATCAAAATCTTTTTCATAATGGTTGATTTCTTCTTCTAATGATCGCGGTGGACACTCTCCTTCTTTCGCATCTTTATATAACTTCGCAAAATAATCTGCATTCATTTCACCATGATGATAACCACCATCTAACAAAACCATTTTATTCACTTTTTCTGGACGTTCTGCCGCAAAGTGAAGTGCAACGCTTGCTCCCCATGAATGTGCTACTATATGAAATGTTTCTTTTCCTATCTGCTCAAGTAATGCTACTACCCAATTTGTTAAATGGGATGCACCGTAATCTTCATCCTTCTCAAAATTTGGTGTTTTCCCATGTCCAGGTAGATCAAACGATACAATATGATATTTATCTTTTAAAAATTCCGCTATTTCTATAAAACTTAATTTTGTACTTCCTAAACCATGAAAACAAATGATTTGAGGATTACTTTTATCCCCCCATTCACAAACACTTGCTTGATATTCGCCAAATTCTACAAAAAAGTGATTCATTTTTAATCTCCTCTAATTATTAGATGTAAATTAGTTCGAATACGAAATTGTTTTTTCAGAATAAATAAATTCGACAAAATTATCCAAATTTCTTTTTCGTAAATGATTTTTATAGAATGCGAGAG
>NZ_JBHWYR010000163.1:0-4148 GCF_042728695.1 Bacillus sp. NPDC060175 | reverse complement strand
TTAGTTATAGTTTGATTTATTTAGGATTGAGTGTATTTGGAAGATAACTTAGAAAACTATTAAAAGTCCTCCGGATTGTTTAACTGGAGGACTTTTGTGTTTACATAATTATCGTTCTCGGAAGTAGTTTTAAGCATTAGGTAATATAAATTTCATTTGCTGGCTCTTATTTTCGGCGGGTTTTTAGCTTTCGCCAAGCTGAACCGCCAGTTAGAGAAAGGCAAGGCGCTGAATATATTTACAAAATGACAAAACTGTAAGAATACACGAATGTTTGTAAGAAAGTTCGATGTTTTCCTTTTTCTTTTTTTATTATAGTGAAAAAGAAGAAAGAAATATTCTCTTATGTAGGAAAGGAAGATAATAATGATTGATCTATTAAATAAATGGATGTTAGAAAGTACAGGCAATTTCAATATCGTTGTAGGACTTACAGCACTTCTATTTTTGGGCTCAGTAATTGCACTTATTATTATTTACAAAAAAATTGGTAAACCAGATGAAAGAACAAATGCTATTTATTTAAAAATTACTTCTCGTATGTTTACTACTCAAATTCTAATGAATGCTATATTTATTTCTTTAGTAGGTAAAGATATTGAGAATTTCCGTCAAATCTTTATATTATTTGAAGCTTTTGTATTCTTTATTGGAGCTATTTATTCATTTAAATTATATAGACAGGAATACAAATAATTCACTTATAAGAAACAATAAAAAACAGTAGTGATTTTATACACTACTGTTTTTTATTGTTCATTTTCAAATGTAAACTTTTCATTTTTAGTTAACTGTATATCCATTTTGTAAACTAAATCGATAAAAAACGTGATTTTAACCATTTTTATCATCAAATACACTAATAGGGGTCCCGCCAACATAACGCGAATTTCGTACGCTAAGGAATTATTCGGTGTCTTTTTTTAACATATCGATTAATAAAATAAATTATATAAATAATTTGTTATATTTCCATGTACCCTAGCTGATATAATATATAAGGCAATTATTGGTTAATTAAAGGTACATATATATTAGGAGGTACATAAGCCATGTTAGAGGTAATTTCGGCATTTTTCTTACTAATTCTCTATTCCATTGTTTATCTCTTTTCAAGTGGAGAAACTAAGCAAATAGCAAAAAAACATATAAAAGAAATTTTTAATAGTCCGGATGGAGTAATAATATTAATCATTGCTGCGGCACTTTTAATCGGGGGGATATATTTATATTTTTATGGTTTCAGTTTATGACTATAAACTAAAATTATATCCAAGTATACGAGACAATGGTTCACCTAGGAAGTATGCGTATTATGGTGGCGAATGGGACACAGGTGGTCTTTTTGGAGAAGCTAAATGTGTTTATAATAAAACTGATGAATCGGTTAATAAGTAGTATATAAAAGCCTATTATATTTCTATAACAGTAGGCCTTTGAGTTGATAGCGAAGTGATTTCTTAAAGCCTTAAATATTAAGGATTTTTTCATTATGGGATAGCACCAATCGCAAATTCTGTACTCTAAGGCTACAACCACTGATGTTACAAGGATTGTATAATAAGAACCGAAAACGATCGTTTAAGGAACTCCATTTAGTTCTAATATAACTGAAAGAAATACGGTCAAAACCAGTTCCAAAACTCATTATCAAAAACAAAGTACCATAACAAAAATTAAATGTCGTTTATGGTACTTTGTTAACGTACGATAAAATCAAGTTTTTCAACTTAGAAATTCCTTAGCGTACGAAATTCGCGTTTAGTTGGCGAGACCCTTAATAGGGGTACCGCCAGCATTTTGGAAAAAAACCACGATAAGCAAAAAATAAAATAAGCCATTCATTTGGACAGCTCATTTACATAATTATCGTTATTGGAAGTTGTTTTTACACATACTTGGTCTTATAACACTCATGCTCAGCTTTATCATATGTCTCCGCTACAAACTCGAAAAATAACGAATCTTTAGGGAGGAATATAGTATCGTTAGCATGTTTTAAAAAGCGATATCCCGTCTCCTTACATACAATTTCGATTTCAACCATATCAAAATGGAATTGCTTTGCATCTTCCAAATCAATTCCCATTGTTAAAGAATGGACTCCATTACCAAAGGACTTGAAAATCATGAGTTTATTTGACAAATCTGAGCGATGAAGACAGGTGAGTTCTCCGTTTACATACGCCTTTGTTCTGTCTTGCTTTGGAATACACTCTATATGGTGGATTTTTTTATAACAATGTAATGTGAAGGAGTATGTATGATACTCATTTGGTTTGATATCAATCCCGTATTTATAAGCAAAAGTCCGATGTACCATTTCAAAAAACAAAGGCATGACAATGTCATCCCAAGAGTCATATGCAAAAGCTGCTATTGGAATTAAGTGTGGGTATAGATCCGTCAATGTATTTCCAAAATTCAAGAGAATATCTGTATCCGTAAGCGATTGTAAGTCTATATCCTTCTCGTGGTCTTCCACTTTCAGCAATCTCCTCTCTTGTTCAGAGATAAGTGTAATCCACACCCATTAATCATTTTCACCTGAATACACTTTTAAATCTTCCATTGCTATGGCTATAGCATGTTTTTCTGTATCAATTAACGATATTCCCTGTTTAATAGGAGCCCAATGCTTATATCCATAATCCTCAAACCACGCAAAAACTTCTGTAGTGAAAAAGCCATTATTTCGTTTGATAACTTGAACCTTGTATCTTTTGTTTTGGGAAACAATCTCTTTAATGATTTCTGTCATTGTCTATCTCCTTCTACCTTTTATCCAGATTGTACCACATCAAGAATATAGATAATAAAAGGTATTTTGATTGCATATTCTATTCATGTCAGGTTAACATAACGTCCTATTATCGGTAGCAAATAGTTTCATAGAATTCTTGTTTTTATGCGGTTTCTTGATCTTTTGTCTATTTATCTCTTATACAAGATTTTATACATCGTTGATGTAGCGGGGATTCTAGGGATCCCCGCTATTCTTTTTTTGCATAAAATCTTGTATAAATAAAAAAGATTTTGATGTTATTATCGAGAAGTAATACATATCGGTGTTAAAATCGGAATGTATTTCGAAATTAAATCGTTTTTAAAATCGGTTTTCATATCGGTTGCAAGTGTATTCCGATTTTGATTGGAATGCTGATTTAATCGTGTTTTTTAAGTAAAAAACGTATTCCGTTTTTGGGGGAGGAATGAAAATTGGAACTAAAATCGGAAATGCATACACCGAAAATTGTTGCGGTTCTTTTAGGGATCACACCCGATTTGTTAAAGGTATGGTCAAACGAATTTAACATACAAACGGAGCGAAGTCAGGGAGGGCATCGCAGATACTCGAAAGAAAATATAGAAGAATTAAAAGCAATAAAAGAAAAAATACAGGCGCAAAAATGGTCTTACGATCAAGTTCGGGCATGGCGAAACGGAGAACTTGATTCGTTTGTTTCAAAAGAAGAAAAATCAGAATTAGAAAAGAAATTGAATGAAGTATTAGAAAATCAACAGTTACAAAATCAATTTAATCAAGCACTCGTTCAAAAATTGCAAGAAATTACGAATGAATTGGTTACGACAAAAGAGCATTTAGCGAATACGGAGAAAAAGTTAACTGAAGTAGAAGGTAAAAACAGTGAATTAGAAGTTTTTATAGAGAAGAAGCTAGAGAAGCGAGATCAGTTATTGCTTGAAAATATTAGAGATATGCAGGCGCAAAATCAGAAACAAAAACGGAAAGGTTTTTTCGGTTTGTTTAAAAAGTAAATTTGGCCGGTATTTTATGTAGGGTTCTAATGTCGGAAAAAGAAGAATAGAAATATAGCATACATACAATAAGGGAATGCAGTATAGATCAGTATACAAGCATTCCCTTGCTATAAAGATGTTAATAATATTTTAATGCTGTTGCTGCTATATATGTCATATTTATTAAGAATAAAAAGATTAATATATCTAGTGTTAAAAAAACATATAATATTATTTTTATCTTTTTAGACATATCATTTTTAATCATATATATAATAAATAGCATTGTAATTGATTGGAATAGCATGGTGAAAAATAAAAATGTAATAGCAAATACCATATTTCCTGGTGTAAATGAAGTATTCATAATGAGTAGAGAACTAATT
>NZ_JBHWYR010000162.1:0-4360 GCF_042728695.1 Bacillus sp. NPDC060175 | reverse complement strand
GAATATACTTCTAACTAAAAGACGTGTGGAAATGCACGGATAATAAAGGAGAATTTCTTATGACAATGTGTAAAAGTGAAATGAAAAAGAGTGTAATAACTGAAGAGGATGTAGACATGTTAAAAATTATGGCACATCCAGTCCGATTGCAAATTATAAACGAGTTAATTCAGTATAAAAAATGTAATGTTACACAATTGACGGAGCTTTTAAAAATCCCACAATCCACTGTTTCTCAACATTTATCGAAAATGAGAGGTAAGGTGCTAAAGGCTGAAAGAAAAGGCTTGGAGATGTACTATTATATTACTAATCTAAAGGCGAGTCAGATTGTTGGAATTTTAGGTTTGTAAATAAACAAAACTTCACACATATCATTATAAGTAAACGCAGAATAATCCCCCACAAATACGTGGGGGATTTCTTTTATGATAAAAATATCAGTCTTTTTGAGGAGTGTCACGATAGTCACCATGAACACTATAAGAAGGACAAGAGTGTCACCATGTTCTAATGTGCTAGTAAAAGAAAAATTTTGAAAGTGCTAAAAAGCTTCATATTTCTCAATATAATTTATGTCGCAAAAATCTTTTAATTTCATCAAAAGCTAAGTGACGATGACCGGCCTGACAATGTTGCTCACCGCCAGTTTCCTTAGTGAAAACTACAGAAGTGATGGAGGCTGCATTACATAGCTCCATTTCGATTTGCGATAATCGGCTAATTGGAACGTACTGATCGTCTTCACCAGCCAGGAGCAATACTTCTTGATTTATGAACTGACCGATTCCTGCCATCGTATGCTTTTCAAAATTTTTAAGTAAGTTGAATGGCGTCTTTTCACCTGTATTTTCCATACCCTTTTTAATTTTCCAGTTCAGGTCGATGCTGGTGGCCATCATTTGTTTAAACATGGTATTAATTTTGTCAGCTTCATTAGTAGCCAGAAGTGTGTTCAATTTATTCCAAATATTATCCGGCATGCGCATTTTAAGTGCATCAAGGCCACTATAAAAAATATTAAAGGCGATGACTTTGTCGATTCGTTTTTCAAAAGCGGCGGCACGCATTGCCAAGTAGCCGCCCCAAGAAGCTCCGAGAATACTAACACGGTCAAGTTTGAAATAGTCAATGACTGTGGAAACGGGCTTCTCCCAGTTGTGGATGAATTTCAAGCCAGTTTTCAGTGCTGTTCCTTGTCCAGGCCCATCAAACACTATAATATTATAATTGATTCCTTGGAGGTAGTTCATCATTTTCATCATTTCCTCCATGTAGGAATCGTAGCCTCCAAAGAAAAGTAGTGTATTACATGCGCCTGGTTTCATGATTTTGATCGCAGGAAGATAGGAATCTTCATACGGAATTTGATAGGTTTCATACTCAAAGTCATGAAAGCTCTTATAAAAGGTTTCACGGTATTTTTGGTACACTTTTTCTTTTTTTTGATCGGATGGCTCCATATAAAACTCGGCAGCTTGATAATAAACCGAAGCTAGATCAAAGTCTTTATGGTGCTCCCGCATCACTGCATATTCTATCCAGGTGTTATACCAGCTGTCCGTGTCTGTAAGTCTTGGGATGATGGATTGTAAATCCTGATTTGCCCGCTCATCGTCTTGATAGAAATCGTTGAAAAAACGGTTGATTTGCAAATTGAACTGTTCGTTGTTTACATACTGTTTAAACATAAAATCCCTCCTTATATTTGACTACAAGGTAAGGATAAGCGAAGTATATTAAAGAAACAACAAGCAGGAAAGGATAAGAAGTACGAAATCGAACCATAAGGATATAAACGGTTCGATAAGCAACTTTGGGAAGGAGATTGATTATTAATGGGAGAGGATGTTCGCGTTTATAAAACGAAGAAAAACATTTCTAATACACTCATTGCCCTCTTGAACGAAAAAGAGTTTAGTCGAATTACAACGAAAGATATTTGCATACATGCTTTGGTGAGCAAGTCCACATTTTACAGCCATTTTGCAGATAAATATGATCTTTTGGAAAAAATAGTGCAATATTATGTCTGCTGGTTCAAGGAAGAAATTGAATTGCGTTTCGCATCGATAGAGAATGGAAATGTGGCTCAAGTTATCAATATGATAACCGATAAGGTCTCAGCGCGAAAAACAGAGGTTGCTACTTTACTCCATGTACATGTTCCCTCATCGGATTTACGTTTAGAGTTAGAATCTATTTTATATAATGCCTGTTATTCCTATTTGAAAGAGCAGCAAGTGGAAGTAAGTGTACCGATTGACTTTATAGCTCAGTTGTATACAGCAAACGCAATGGTGTCAATTAATTGGTCGCTGAGCAACGATAAAAATCCAGATGCGGTTAAACTAATTGATAATATGCAGAGATATGTTTTTAATCTGATTTTGTCAGGTGGTGAGAGAATGTAATAAATCATGAAACCTGCTTAATAATGTAGTTATCGTGTGGGGTGTGGTTGTAAAAAATTAAGTAATCGATATTTGGATTTTTTGTGAATCTTTATTGGTTTTTTATAAACTCTTTACTACATAATGTTACAAAATAGAATTAATTTGCTTGATTTAGCCCTATATCAGGTTAATAAATAAACTAAATGTGTTTATGTTATTGAACTATTAATATATTAGTAGGTGATTTGTTCGTTTACCCCTATATTGCTATTATATTAGCGTAAACAATATATTGGGGGGACAAGTATGAATTTGAAATTAACATCTAAGTTAGAAAGATTAAGAAAAAGTAAAAAAGGAATTGGTGCTTGTGTTTTAGCTGCAGGGGTGACGGCAATTACAATGATTCCTCAAAGTGCATATGCACATGGGTTTGTTGAAAAGCCGAGTAGTCGTGCTGCTTTATGTAGTCAGAATTATGGAGCATTAAATTTAAATTGTGGAAATGTAATGTACGAACCTCAAAGTCTAGAAGCACCTAAAGGATTCCCAGATGGTGGACCGATTGATGGGAAAATTGCTTCAGCAGGAGGATTGTTTGGAGGGATTCTTGACCAACAAACATCAAATCGCTGGTTCAAAAACACAATAAAGGGGGGAGCAAATACATTTACATGGAAATACACAGCGGCACATTCTACAAGTAAATGGCATTATTACATTACAAAAAAGGGATGGGATCCTAATAAACCATTAACACGTGCTGAATTAGAACCAATTGGAACTGTGAATCATGACGGTTCGGCAGCATCAAATAATTTAACACATACAATTAATGTACCAACTGATCGCAATGGTTATCATGTTATTTTAGCTGTATGGGATGTAGCAGATACGTCAAATGCGTTTTATAACGTAATTGATGTGAATTTAGTAAATAATGAAACTCCCGACACAGTAGCTCCAAGTCAACCAACGGGATTAAATGCGTCTAAAGTTTCTGCCAATAGTGTTGAACTAACATGGAAGGCCTCTACTGATAATATAGGCGTAAAAGAATATCAAGTGTTACGTAATGGAGAAGTAATTGGTACGGTACCAGGTACAACTTTTACTGATAAAAAGCTAAAAGCAAATACGGAATATACCTATACAATAAAGGCATTAGACGCTGCTGGAAACATATCAAAAGAAAGTGAAAAACTAAAGGCTAAGACAACAAATGAAATTCCAGATAAAGAGGCTCCGACTCAACCAAAAGGATTACATAGTATGGGTACAACAGCGACAACTGTTGATTTGATGTGGAGTCCCTCTGAAGATAATGTAGGTGTTGACCATTATATTGTATATAGAGAAAGCGCTGGGGTTATGAATAAAATTGGGGCAGCTGATAATACATCCTTTATGGATAAAGATTTGAAGGCTAATACATCGTATAAGTATGTAGTGACGGCGGTTGATTTAGCTGGAAATGAATCTAGTAGAAGTGATGTTTTGAATGTAACAACAAAGTCAGGGGATTTCACATATGAAAAATGGGATGCAAGAAAGGCATATACTAAAGGTGATAGAGTAGTACATGAGGGAAAAGTGTATGAAGCGGTTCAAGATTATCAAGGGAACGGCGACTCAAATTGGATTTTTGCCCTATCACTTTGGAAGCCAGTTTTGAATAAATGATAAGCTGGAAAAGGTAGTTAACATTTTGGGATTTCTTTTTGAAAATTAAGGGTCGTTCCAAATATGGATTATCTAATGGTTTAAATGATATGTGAGTAAATTTAATCACCATCTTAATGTTTACGAAATGAAATCAAAAAAGAACCCCAATGGTATTCCATCAAAAAGGAATTCCGTTGGGATTCTTTATTTTTTAATTTGTAATAGCGTATATTTTCACTGTAAATTTGTTAGTGGCACCAATTGGACTTGCAATATAATATTTAGTATTTGTGTAAGCT
>NZ_JBHWYR010000161.1:0-4421 GCF_042728695.1 Bacillus sp. NPDC060175 | reverse complement strand
TTTATTAATATTATGACTCTACATGTTAATTATAAAGATTGTGTACATATGAGATTAACAAGTGAATGTCTAGAACCTAACACTAGAGATACTGAATTTGCAATTATATGAGTTAATAACAGAGAAGTGAACTTATAACATGACATTGACAGAGCTCCTTTATCAATAGATATAAATAGCAGAAAAAACATTAATAAAGAAAAATGAATAGGAAGATCTCTTTATTAAATTAGTAAGTTCATATCAAACCATTTGATATGAAAAAAGCAATGATTTTTTCATATTATATACACCCTTTACATGTACGGCTTATATACAAAACTTATATATAAGCTTTGTAGAAAGAAAATGTGTTAAATATGTTGATATGAAATTGATATAGGAACTAAAAAACCTTTGTTTTTAAAGGTTTATATATACATCTTATAAAAAGGGCTTATAAATACAGCTTATAAATAAAGCGTATGAATAATTTGTGAAGTTTTTTAACTTGAAATGTTTGTAGTTTGATATTTTTTATAAAGGATTATTCAAAAGAATGTCAAATTAAATAATGAATTTATAGTTTTATAGACGGTATTGTTAATTACATGAAACCTATAATTGACATATATAACATACATCGTACATATACGTCGTATATATTTATGTTTATATATCAACATTTCGGCCTAAATTAAGACTTATACGCTTTATATGTAAGTGCTATATATAATGACTTGATATACGCTTTATAATAATGTAATATATTCGTAGGAATAATTAACCAACGTTTTAAGGGGGAGGCAACTTGAACGAGGTATTGAGCGAAAAGTATAAAGTAATTAAATTTCCTGATGAAGTTGTGAACATGTTTGCAGACATTCTTGAAGAAGACGAAATACTTTATAATGTATTTCATTACATAGGATCTGAGGTAAATAAACAATACCAAGAGACGAAATATATGAGGGGTATCTCAATAAATGAAATAGTAGGTAATGTTGTAATTGATAGGAGAGTTAAGAAATTAAAGGGAAAATCGTATTCATTAGAGGTTGAACGAACCAATATATCAAGAAGATCAGCTGAAGTAAGTGTTAGTACATTATCTTCAATGTCATTAATAACTGAAAAGATTATGCATCCTTATAAATTTTTAATCTCAACAATTAGAGGGCAGCAGGTGTTAATTGAACTAGGAAGACGTAAACAAACCAATAAATAAGAAAAAGGAGAGATAAAATAATGGCGAAGAACTTTCTGAAAAACGAAGTAGCAGTAAAAATGACAATGGTTGGTTTTGGTCAAGCTGGAACTAGAATGGTAGATAAATTTGCTGAATATAAGCATACAGATGGAACATCTGTGTACAACTGTCTTGCCCTAAATAGTAATGATGGTGATTTAGCCGAATTAAAAAACGTACCAACAAGTAACCAAGTATCACTAAAATTAGGGGGATTAGGGAAGAATCCAGAACGTGCTGTAAGAGTACTAGAATCAAATGATGAAGCGAAAGAAAAGTTAAAAGAATTCATCACAGAGCGTGTAAGACCAACAGATGAATTGGTACTATTTTTTGCTGGTTTAGGCGGTGGAACAGGTACTTCTACAATCATTAAAGCAATTGAAGAATTCTCGGCTTTTCATAATAAACCTATAATCGCTGAAGAACTTAAAAGTATGGCAATGAAAATTCCTAGAGAGGAATTAATAGCAAATCAACAAAAGTATGCAAGAATTGCATTCAATAATGCAATTGAACGTAAAGATTTTATTAAAATGGGTATTGTTGTGACACTCCCAGTAAGAGCTGATGGGCCTGATGTACTAAGACAAGTAAATAAATTCTCTCAAGAGATTTGGAAGTTAGCAAATGACCCAGCAAAAGGTGTTGCATTCGTTGTTTTCGCAGATAACCAACATTTCTATGATGAATTTAAGGGATTAAACGAAAATGAGAAAAAAGGTATTGCTAATTCACGAGACTATGCAAATCAGCGCATTGGTGAAATCATCCATGAATTAAATACAGCTTCTAATGGCGCAGGAACATCTGTTATTTTAGATTCACAGGACTTTAAACGTATTTTATTAGAGAAAACTGGTTGTCTAGTTATTAATAAAATTTCTCGCAATATGAATCAAATTGAAAATAGTAAAGAAATAGTAGATATGTTCTCAGAATCGTTGAAAGGAAGCTCTTTCCACCATCCTATAGAATTAGTGAAAAAGAACGATGATGGTGAGTTGGAGGCCTCTAAGGTGCATCATTTTGGAATGCTTGCAATTCTAGACGAACAAAAGAATATTGATGATTCATTTATGGATGATGCAAAAGTAGAAGTTACGAATACATTACCAATCAACGGTACGGTATTTAATGGGTATTTAATTAGTAAAAATGATTTTATGGGCAGTGTGTATACGTTCTATAAAACTGATGCATTACCGTCCCGTTTGTCTAAGGGTTTAGTTAAAGAATTCAATGAATTTAAAGAGAAGCAAAATCAAATTCAGTTTAAAAAATCCCAAATTAATACAATTGAAATGCAAGATCAAGACGATGATTTCAGTATTAATTTCGGTGACTACATCGATATGGGAACAAGTAATGAGGAACCATCAGCAGATGCTGAGAATGATGAAGAATTAGCTGCATTTATGGATCCAGACAAAATGTTTGGTACATCAAAATAAAAAAAGAGGCCTGGGAATATCCCGGGCCTCTTTTTTATTCGGATGTCATAATAGATTTCATATACTCTATCATATTTTCGTTTAAATAATTCTCTATAAATAGGTGTTTTTTTGCTAAATCTTCCTCTTTTTTAAACCAACCAACTTTTTTCATGCGCTCTTCCTCAGGTTTTTCATTCCAGAGTTTTTCAGCTTGTCTTCTTAATTCTTTACGAGCTCTATGTTCAATTATTATGTTATCCAGTCTTTCTTGTCTTTGACGTTCTTTCATAGCAATTGGATCTTCAGGCTGAGGTAACGCTTTTAATACATTTTCAAATTTCTCTTGAAATTGTATTTCGATGTTTTGTAAATGTGCTTGAACCTTTTGTTCCACCAATTTTTCGATTGTCTCAGCTGCGTCCTGAAAATCAAATTGAGATAATATTTCGTTAGAGTGGTTTTCAGGAGATACTGACCTTAGTTCGAATTGATGCGGTAAAAGTTCAATTATGGCATCTAATGACCACTTTTCATCCCTTTTCTGCTTTATGAAAAGAGCTATATTTAAATCTAATGAATTATATAGCTTTTCATTTGTATTATTGGTTCTAAGAGTCCCGTGCAACCCCTTCTCTTCTAACGTATTAAACCAATTATAAACAGTATTATGGTGTCTACCTACTAACTTAGAAAACTCTGTTATTCGCCAGGCCTTTTCAAAAGCGTCTTCGTGTAATGAGTTCTCATCATCTACCATGGCTTGTTCTGAGTGATTTTCCTGCTTAATCATAGTATTACCTCCTTAGCAGTATGTAATTTCGTTGATAAATGACATTAACATGAAATGTGAGATTGATATGTTAAGTGTTTTTCGACGGTACTAATAGGAATCCCTTTCTTATCTGAAATTAACATGAAAGATAAGATTAACATGTTATACTCAAAGTGTTAACAAGACATTAACAAATCGTTAGCTATCTTCGCCAAATATTGATGTTTTGTTAACTGGGACTTGAAATGCATCAATGTTATATAGGATTAATGAGGTACCTTTGTCACCCGTATCCGTATAAATGGTTGCTATGAGATTGACAGTTTTATTCACATAACATTAATGATAAGTAAATATAACCGATTTGTAAATAAATTATGAGGATATAGCATTAAACTTTCAAAAAAAATAGGTATAAATATGATTAATAGGGTCCATATTATTAATAATTGTAGTATGAGTCTTTTCCATAGGTAACAATTGAGAATATATAACGGATACCTGTTTGACTACTTGAGTTTAGTATCTCTTTTTAACTGATTCCAAGACTAGTAAAGTAATTTTAGATAACAACTATTATAGGTTCATATGAGCGTTACATTCTAATAGTTAGTCGAGTTATTGGCTATTAGTAGTTTGAAACACTACAAGGTCCCATTCACTTTGTTGTTGAATAGCTGTAATACTTAATTTCTAAGTGTTTGCGATAAAGAAAAAAGGTTTTATAGAAGGATCTATCCAGTCTCTAATTATAAGCAATAAAGACTGATGTGAATCTTGGTTTATTAACGCTTTTATTAATAAGGACATATGCCTATTGATGTTTTGTTAATGTCTTGTTATCACAATACTCAAGAATAGTTGATATAAGATTAACAATGTTATCGTTCTGGGGATTAACATGTTAATGTTTATTGATATGTTAGTCTCATTAATGATGAGTATTTTGCTCCAATTATGCACAATGTCAATCTCATATCAATAC
>NZ_JBHWYR010000160.1:0-4438 GCF_042728695.1 Bacillus sp. NPDC060175 | reverse complement strand
ATATAATATTATGTTGTATTGCATTTTTTAATATTTTCTCAAAAAAATTTTCTATTATTTATAGACTTTTCATAACTTTTTGTATGTTAATTATTTGACAGATAATTTTGAAATGTTATAATATGGATATGTAGAAATTTCTATTTTCTTAAAAGACATGGGAGTCAGATGAGAATTGTGAAAGGATGAGGGGGAGTGACACATATTATGTATCACCACACAGCAATCAATGTATTAAGTCTTTTACAAAACATGTCAAATAATAAAACGAACGATATGAAATTAGAGGCGGAATTTAAAAAAATAGAGAAACAATTCCAAATCGGGTATGAAGAGCTAATCGATTTATATAATAGAATGGTATTATTTCAAATAGATATAGAAAAAAATGGCGGTATGCGAGAATATGAAAAATCAGCGATTACTTGGTTGAAGTCTGAACTAGAATTATTGTATGAAGTGTATCAATTTTGTCAACGTCATGGCTTAAACATCGCAAATATTTCAAAATATGTTAGTAAAAATGAATTGAATCTTTTTCGAAAAACGGAAAGTCAATTGCAAAATACGTATTATAAATTAAAAAAACAAGAAATCCCGTTTGAAAATATTGAAAAACAAAAGCCGGGGCGAAAACGTAAATATGCACCTGTAAAAGAGACAATTGCTGAGACAAAACAAGAAAGTAAGCAGGAAGTAATTGAAGACGTTCGAAATGAAGATGATGAAAAAAGCCTCGTAACAGTTATATCTGGCATCGTGGATAACTTTGAAACAATTAGTCAATGTAGTGACAAGAAAGAACACGAATTGCATCAGTTCATGGAGGGAATCTATAAGCTTTCCAGTATGGCAGCAGAGCGTTCAAAAGATGAAAAGAATGCACGTGGTCTTGAAGGTGAATTACATTCATTACGAGCTGAAAATGAAAGATTAAAACGAGAGAAGGAAGAACTCGTTCATGATATTAAAGAGATGACGCATCATTTAATTCATTTTATTACGAGCTCTGATATCGATCAAATTCGCACATTGCCTTACTTTGTAAAAGAATGCAAACAAGATCTACATAAGCTAGGGTTATATAACGCTCAAGACGGAAAAATGAAAATTATGGTTGACCGTAGTGGACAAGTTATGACCGTAACACAATAAAAAAATTGGGTACAAAATAAAAGGGAGATACATAGTGTATATGTATTTCCCTTTTGTTTTGTATGGAATTGTTTCGGACAGAGGAAAAGTTACAATTAATTTTAGTAAATCAAAAATTTTTACAAAAGGAAGGAGCTAGGTCTTACTTTGTAGTATTGTCATCAGAAAAATACTGGGAATATGCGTATTGTCACTGTGAAAGGACTTAATACATAATGATTTTAAAGATAAACCGACTCTTCCTCAATATTTAACTGATTTAATTGAGGTGAATAAGTTGTATAATCGTACAGTTGTTATTACATTTCATCAACAAACTTTTAATACGGAGAATTGAAGAGTAAAGTAGGATTCCAAAGCATAGCCAAAAAGGTGGCTGTTATAAGTTATTTGCCTACCAAGATAATTAATATTTGTTTAAAATATAAGATTACTATTTTATTATACCGAGTAATTATTCACGTTATATAATAATTACTTACTACATAATTAACATGGTTATCTTACAAAAATGTAAGTTTTTTTTAATTGACACTCGTACATATAAGTAACTATACTGGTTACACGACGTTGGTGAATATATTTAATAGTTTCTATCTATAAGTGTATGTCTCAGGATTCTTTTCGGAATAATAGTTCGATTTGTATTTGGTATCTTTAATATAGGGATAACGCGGATTTAATCTATTCTTTATTCTAAGTCGTATTATTTAAAGATTAACTATAAATGATATATTTACCAAGTTGTAATAATTTTTTAGAGGTGTTACATTTTGAAATACAAATTAATTGCTACAGGAATTCTTGCTGGAAGTCTACTATCCTACTCATCTAGTGCATTTGCAAATACTCATAAATTCCCAGATGTTCCTGCATGGGCTGACAAATCCGTTAATTATTTAGTTGATAAAAAAGTATTGAGTGGTTATCCAGATGGAACTTTTGGTTCAAGTGATACATTAGATAGGGCTTCTGCGGCAACAATTATGACAAAGGCCCTTGGTATACATATTGACTTAAATGCAAAACCATCTTTTACAGATTCACAAAACCACTGGGGAACGCCGTATATTGCTGCTGCTGAAAAAGCAGGAATAATTAAAGGTGAAGGAAATGGAATATTTAATCCTTCTGGAAAAGTTACTCGTGCTGCAATGGCAACAATGTTAGTAAATGCATATAAGCTACAAGATAGAACAAATAGTAATGGACAAAGTAAATTTGAAGATTTAAAAGGACATTGGGGTGAAAAGTTCGCCAATATTTTAATTGATTTAAAAATTTCAGTTGGTACAGATAACGGTTGGCAACCAAATAAATTCATAACACGTGCAGAAGCCGCACAACTTACTGCAAAAACAGATACCCTTCAATACAGTCCGAAAAACCCTTTAGAAAGTAAAACAATCATTATTGATCCTGGACATGGTGGTGCAGATCCTGGAAAGTCCACAAAAGGATTGCCTGAAAGTAAAATCGTATTAGACACTTCCTTACGCCTACAACAATTGCTCGAAAAACATACACCATTTACAGTTTTACTAACTCGTGAATCTGATACTAGACCTGGACATGACCAAAAAAGTTCTTTACAGGAACGTGTTAAATTTGCTAAGCAAAATGAGGGGGATATCTTTATAAGCATTCATGCAAATGCTTTTAATGGTAATGCAAAAGGGACAGAAACATACTACTATAAATCTTCTGAATCCGAAAAAACAAATCCTCATGTGGAAGAAAGTCGTGTGTTAGCGGAAAAAATTCAAACACGTTTAGTAGAGGCTCTTCAAACACGTGATAGAGGCGTTAAACATGGAGATCTTCATGTTATAAGAGAAAACGACATGCCAGCTGTGTTAACGGAACTGGCTTTTATAGATAATGGTATCGATTACAGTAAACTATCTACGGCAAAAGGCAGACAGATTGCAGCAGAAGCCATTTATGAAGGGATTTTAGATTATTATGAATGGAAAGGAAATAATGTATCTGAATATAGATTGTAATAGGTAAAAGAAAGTTTAGTAATTCTAGGAATATGAAATTTATAAATTGCTAAAGTATAGTTTTGTTATTTGTAATGTGTTTTAGTTTTATAGTGTATACTGGTGCCGACTTATTAAGGATTATAAATAAGTCGGTGTTTTAATTAGCATCCTTAATAAATACTATAGAAAGTTATGAATAAAAAACGATAAATAGTTACTATTAGAAATTTTGTAGGTACTTTCATGTCTAAATAATTTAGGGTTTTTTTCTTTGTTTAACATCACAAAAAATAGATAGAGGCATACACCTACATTCATTATTTTTACGTGAAATTTTAATTTGAAAATAGTTAAGCTATATGATTCAGATGGGCAGTATCTAATTAGTTCAAAGAAAACATTCGTTAAACTAATTAGCTATTAAATCAACTTGTTGCATAAATAGTTCGTATAACAATAATTGATATTGTTAAGGACATAGCTGCAGATATTTGTTGTAATTCCTGTTATGGAATTTTTAAATATCTGCAGATGTAATATAAGGGTGCTTTATTTTGAAAGAAATCTTTTGAAATGGTCATAATATGAATAATAATTAGATACAAATTTTTAAAAATGATGAAAGACTTAAGAAGGTGAATATATTGCTTAAACATTCACATTGGCAATTTATCTTATTAACAATAGCTCTAATATTCTATATAAGCTTTTGCTATATATTTTTATTTGTTTTTCCAAATCAATATTTCGTATCAGATTTTAATATCCGACTATCATCCTTAGTTGTTGAAACTACTGTATTTATCTCATTACTGTATTCTATATTATCCAGAAAAATTAAGTTAGGAGTATTCTGGGTTTGCGTTACTATTGCAATAGGGTGTTTCTTGATAGGGAATTTTATATCCGCTTTTCAAGTGCTTAATGTAGAATTACCAATACAAAATTTTAATATCTCTGATGTGTTTTTGTTGTTTTTCTTATTCTTCTTTCTCTTTGCATTCTTTTATAAAATCATTATGGAATGTAACAAGTGGGAAAAGGCGTATTTACTTTGTGATTTATGTATTGTTGTTACTGCTATTTTTACATTAGAGTGGTACCTATTTAATAAACCTTCTGCAAATATCTTATTCTTATCAATTGGAGATGTTTTTCTTTCATTTATTTTTCCGATTATAGATTTATTGCTTCTTTTACTAGGAATTAGCCTGATCTTTCGACCAGCTATTTTTAATGCGAAAAGTAAATTATTTATTTTTATTCTCGTATTAACTGGATTGGCTATTACGGAC
>NZ_JBHWYR010000159.1:0-4617 GCF_042728695.1 Bacillus sp. NPDC060175 | reverse complement strand
GATCAAGGCTGCTATGTAGCAATGAAGGATTCTTATCTTCTCTTGAAATAACTTGCTTTAATTCGTGTTCTAATTTATCATACGCATCAAAGAAATTATCAAATTCTACACTTACAAGTTCTTCATTTTCACGATAAAATCTTTTTGCTTCTATATAGGTCATATATGATTTATTTAAAAATCCTAATGAAATTAAATATTTCGAAGTGTTTTCTTGATAAATAGCAATATCACATGCTGTTTTAATATCAGAATAAGTCTTTTGTATGAAAGATTGTAATTCAATAATCTTAAACTTTAATTCATTATGCATTTAATTCCCTCCTGTATTATCTATTCTACATAATATAAGAATATTATACAAAGTAAAATTTCATCCTGAAAGTGATATTTAAAAAGATAACTTAAAAGGTTTAAAATTCAAAAAAACCTTTAGTGTTTATATAATAAATTGAATATGTAATTAGGAGTAGATATAATGCCAGAAACATTAGAACTCATTCTTTTCATACTTATAGCAATTAGTGCTGTGGGTTATCTAATAAAAGATTTTCAAAAACCTAAGAAAAGAACACTTGGAATTTCATTAGAATGTTTATTTTTTTCTGGTCAATTTGGAGAATATCGACTATCATAATTTAATTTATATAATCCCTCTCCTCTGGATACATCTTAATATTCAATTCATACTGCAAGCATCCCATTTCTTAATCATGTTCCTTGAATGAAGCAGTTAACTTTTGCTAGCTGCTCTTTTCTTTGTAACCATTATAAACAAATTTCCATATAATATAGTCATTCCTTTTTTATAAATTAAGCTCGTCACTTGGATTATAAAAATGGGATTATATCCTATAGATTTTTTTAGAATCATCCATAATTTATTTCTGAAAAAGTGTTTTGTTTTACTGAAAGGTGGTTGCGGAAACAACTGCCTTTTTATTTTGAAAAAAATATTTTTTTATATTACTATTTTCTGCTTTCTGGAACAGTTTTATAATTTCTAACCTTCTTCCTCGTTTTCAATTCAATATGTAATATTTCTTTATTTTAATGTCACTTTATAAATTACCTTCTAATAAAAAGACCTCCACATATAGTATGTAGGGAGATTATTCACAGATTGTTTACAGATAATAGGTGAGAAACATTTTACACTCATAATACAAAAATAAAAAGCGAAAAGAATAATCCCTTCTGCTTTTATAGTAACAAATACATTTCATACTGGGATAAAGAATTCTTCTCAAATCCACATTTCTTTAAAAAACCTTCAAGTAAACTATTATTAGGAAATCCAATTGTTAAACTGGTTAACTTCAGTTCTTTAATTGCTACTTGTAATAATTTTGTCCCAATACTACTATTTCTATAATCTTTGTCTACAAAAATAAAACTAATTTTACCTTGTTCATTTACACATACAGAGCCTTTTAATCTATTATTGATATATGCCCCATAAAATGTATTATTTGTTTTTTCAATATAATCAATATCATTTTGCCAATTTATATGGAAGTTTAACCATTTCTGAATTTCAACTTTAAAAGTTGGAAACTCTAATTGTTTTACTCCAATACCCTTACAATCTTTATTCATTATTTTAGTCAAATCATTTAAATTATAATAAGAAAGATCGTACACTTTTTCATAGCCTAATTTGTTATAAAAATGAATCGCTCGGTCGTTGCCCACAATGACTTCAAGAGAAAGTTGTTTACACCCATTTTGAATCGCCTCTTCTTTATGCAGTTCAAACAGCTTTTGACTAATACCAACACCGCGATAATTAGGATGGATAGCTAACGTTCCGCAGCGCATTGTTTTTATACTTTCATAAACTTTTATACCACCAAGTATTACACCAACAGATTTATCACCATCTAAAGCAAGAAAGGAGTGTTCTAACGAATTGCCTTCTGGCCCAAAAAACCTTTTTATAAAATCTTCTTTTGAAACTTCCATTTTAATAATGTAATCTGAAAATCCATCCTTAAAAGCTTCATACACTAAATCTATACTTAGTTCACTACATTTTTTGTATTGAATCATATAAGTATACTCCTCTGCTATGACTTGTTATATACTACATTCAAACACATGAAATGAATTCCCTTCACCATATCCATCCTTTATTTCATGAACAACAATTTGACTAAATCCATTAGCAATAAGTATATTTTCAAATTCTTTTAAATCATATAGTCTTATAGGAAAATCCATAATCTCAGTTTCTGTTATTTTCTCATCATGAATAACTTCATATTTTAGTTTAATATTTAAAAGTTTTTGTGCCTCATCATATGACACTTTTCTATACTCAACAATTAATTCATTGTTAATTTCTTTTCTATTTGTCTCTATCCAATCTAGAATTTGTTCTGTTTCACTTCCACCTTGTACAATAGTAAGAAGTAATTTTCCATTTTTTTTTAAGCTATTTTTCATATTTTGAAGACTAATATCCACTAAATTATTTGGTAAAAGAGAGAATGATCCAATAGGAATCATTATAAGATCGTATTTTTTATCACTATGGTATTCTTCTATTCTTCCTTGTGACACAACCGGTTTTAAGTTTAATTTTTCTGCTTTATCTTTACAAATTTTAAGCATATCTTTCGAAATATCAAATCCTTCTATATTCACACCATTTTGCATAAAAGGAATTAACATTCTACCATTTCCACACATCGGTTCTAACACTGCCATGTTTTTGTCTTTTGCAAACGAAAGATAGAAATCTAATTCTTTTCCAACAGCAATTGATTTATCACTTTCATATATTTTTGTACAAAGCTCTCCATAATACGTAATCAATGTTATTTCACCTCTTAATTTGAAATAAATGGACATTTCGCTACATATGTCTTACTATTTATTTGTTTTAAAACAAACGGTGCAATATCTCCATTTTGGATTTTCATTCCTGGCATATCTACTAGACTCTCTTTTATATTTTCAATGTCATTTCCCTCTATAACAAATGGTAATCTAACAATTGTCCAATCTACATCACTACTTTGTATAATTTCCAATTCTTTATATTTATCCCTCATCATCTTTGGAAGAAATAATTGAAACAAATTAGCCCCTATTTTATTTACAATTCCCTTCTGATCTCCTTCTACATTTAAGGAGCCTCCAGAAATAAGAATATAACGTTTTATTTCATATTCTTTCATTACTTTTAAAATATGCTTCGTAACTGTGCTAAAAATATAAGGTTCATTTTTCGGTTGTCCCACCGCATTAATTACAGCCCTACAACCTTTAAGTAATTCTTGTATTGTAAAAAAATCACGGGCATCCCCAATGATAGTCTCTATATTTTCATTAGTTATCGGCATATTTTTAGAAGTTCTCGTTAATATTTTTGCTTGATATCCCTTTTCTAACGCATGATTTACGATGAATTTTCCAGCTTTACCATTCGCACCAAGAATTGCTATTTTATTTGTAGTTTCCAATATTAAAACCCTCTAACTATCTATTATTTACTACAGTAATCTCATAAACACGTAAAAAAGTAATTAAATGCTCACATGCTCGTTCACATGCTAACATTTTAAAAATTTTTTGTTCTTCTTTCGTTTTATCATTCGCTTGATCTGAGGCAGCTTTTAAACATAGAAATGGTTTTTTATTTATATGACATACATAAGCAAATGCTGCCACTTCTTGATCAACGGCTAAAGCACCATAAACAGTATGCAGTAAATATCTCATTTCTGAACTTCGAATACGTTGATCTCCAGATAGAAATGTACCAAAATGGACCTGGTCATACGAACGCAATTTCTTCATTCGTTTTACGAGTGATTTAGTTGTTTCAATAGGTGCTGTTCTACCATCATATAGATTAAAACTATCTTCTCCTGAACCAGCCGCTGTAACATCATGCTGCAAAGTATTAAGAGCTACAACGATGTGCCCATTTTTCACTTTATCTGATAAACTCCCGCAAATTCCTGTCATAAATAACTGGTCTGGCTGAAATTCACTAATTAATAATTGTACACAACTAGCACAACTTACTTTTCCAACACCTGTCACAACTGATATCACTTCTAATTCATTAATAGAATGAAAATGAAATTCCCAAGCTGCTATTTTTTCTACACGCTCACTTGGATAATATTGATGCAAATACGTAAGCTCTGGTTCCCATGCAGATACAATTGCGATCCTTTTCATTACACACTTCACTTCCTCCTATTTTCATGTAAATAAGTCATCTATACTCTCTCGTTCATATTCTGGTATCCACTCTTTATACTTCTCATATAAATCCCGTATCTTTTCTTTATTCTTCGCAATTACTTCACATCCTCTATCATCATAAATAAACATGATAATATCCTTTGTTACATTTATAAAAAATACATCTGGATATGAAATTTCTTTTTTTCGCCCTAGACGTGGACGTAGGTCAGGGAAATCTTCATGATTAGCTGCTTGAATAAGCGGTTCATATTTAATATCTTCCGCAAGACATTTTAAAGAAAATTGATATATACAATATAAATCTGCTTCTTCATCTTCAAATAGAAAAGGTAATGTTTCTTGTCTAATATGAAACTTTAAACCACTCTTTTTAATAAATCTATTATATAC
>NZ_JBHWYR010000158.1:0-4661 GCF_042728695.1 Bacillus sp. NPDC060175 | reverse complement strand
GGAAGGGAATATCCACACTTTTACAATATCAGTTGCCTTTAATAAAGTATTAAAACCAGCAAAAAATAGATAAAAGGCATATAAAAGAAGAAAAAATGTTCCTAGCCATTTACCAAAGTATGCTTTTAAAATCTGTGAGAAATTTTTGCTAGGATTTTTTTGTAACATTAATACAATAAATACGCCAGTTATAGAAGTAATCATCCATCCCAGAATGATAGAAATCCAGCCATCTGTACCAGCGGTAGTAGCAAGTGGGCTTGGCATAATTAACATACCTGATGCAAGTTGCAGTGAATGGATGAAAACAATAAATTCAAATAAAGTTATGTTTTGAAATCTAAGATTCCCCATGCGAACCACCTTCTTTTTTCTTTTTTTGTTTCGGCTGTCCTGTACTCGAGCGGGTGGTAATCATAGAAATAGGAAATCTTACAAAAGAATCTTTTAACTCTTGGAGACGAAATGGTGCTATTGGCAATCCGTATGGTGAACCATACGAAGTTAGTGAAACAAAATGAGCAAATAAAAGCATTAATCCACTAACAATACCTACAATCCCATAAAAGTATGCCAATAACATCATTGGAAAACGAATAAGGCGTATAGAGCTTGATAAGTCATAATTAGAAACAATAAATGATGCAATGGCGGTAATAGATACGATAATAACCATAACGTTACTCACAAGACCAGCTTGAACAGCCGCTTGCCCAATTACAATCCCTCCAACAATTCCAATTGTTTGTCCAATTGGTTGTGGTAAGCGAATACCAGCTTCACGTAGCATTTCCAGTGTGATTTCCATTATAAAAGCTTCCAGTAAGGGGGAGAAAGGGACTTTGACTCTTGACGTTGCAATAGAAGTGTATAAATCTAAAGGAATGACTTCAAAATGAAAAGAGACGATAGCAATATAAATTGCGGGTAAAAAAATAGCTATAATAAATCCTGTAAATCGTAATAAGCGAAAAAATGATGCAATAAGCCAATGAATATTATAATCATCTGGGGTCTGAAAAAATCCAATTAAATTCATTGGAACAATCATTGCGCCTGGGGACCTATCCATCAGCACTGCTACTTTTCCATCAAGTATATGATTAGAAATGGCATCTGGGCGTTCGCTTAAATAAGCTTGTGGAAAAGGAGTCCAATTTTGATCCTTTGTAAAATTAGATAGTTCTCCAATGCTCAATACCGCATCCGTTTTAATTTTACAGATTCTAGTTTCTATTTCTTGGACCACATCTGCGTTTGCTACATCACCTAAGTAAATCAAATAGACTAAAGAAGTGGCTCGTTCTCCAATCGTCAGCTTTTTGATTTTCAACTCTGTAGAAGGAATATATCGACGAATTAGGCCTATATTTTTTGTGGCATTCTCAATAAATCCATCATGGGATCCTTTAATAGTAACTTCTGAAATTGGCTCTTGAATTGCTCTCTCTGCCCAACCTTTTGTATTTATTAGAAGGGACCGTTTTTCTCCTTCCATAAACAGTACACATTGACCCTCAAGTAATCCTACTTTAATTTCATTCCATGTATATACTATTTTTGTATGAGTAGCAATAATATTAGAATTAAATATTTGATTGTCTTCATTTACTTCTTGTAATAATGGTGTAACAACATTTCCTTTTAATGCAACACCATCTGTAAGGCCTTCAAAATAATATAGTAAAATATTCGTGTTTGTTTTTAATTGCAAAGGATGTTCAATCAAATCTGCACTAATATTAAAGATGTTATCTAATGTATTTTTAAGTTCTTTTAAGTTACTTGTTTGGATTTTTTCAATGGTTTTATCTGTCTTTGTTTCTAGGGTCTTTTCATTTAAGGACAAAATTGACACCTCTTTAATATATAACGATTAGTTGTAGTTATTATTTTTATATGTTTGAATTTTATTCACTAATTTAAACGGATTGAGATCAAGAATAACTAAAATTGAAGTGCTATATTATAAATTCAATAATTGAGAGCAAAAAAGTAGATGTATTTTGTGTAGAAATCTAAGTATCAAGATAGAAGTGAGTATAATAAAAAAGAACCCTTGATAGGTTCTTTTTAATAGTTGGTAAATATGTTGTCAACAATAGATGGCGATAAAGGTAGTAATTTAGATGTCTTTATGTTACTCAGCTGAATTTTGTAGGAAGAATTATTTTTTCATACCTCAATGCTCAATAAAAAAGGACATTTCATTTATTTGGGTGTTTTAGTGTATTTGAATTTTGCACGCTAACAAATTTTGTTTAGGGACAAAATGTGAAGTTTTATTCTGAAATAACAGAAAGTTAATGCGGCAAAATTCCTATTGGTTATTTGGATAGGTATCAAATATTTCTTTGGCCTTATTTTCTTGATATGACCGTACGTTTATATGCTTCTAAGGGAAAGAAATATTTTCATTTTTATTACCATCTATTGTTTGATTAAGATGGTAACACGAAAATGAAACGTTTACAACCAGAAAATAAAGAAAAAATTTTAAAATGCGACTTTTTTCGACAAATATTCCTATAAAATGTTTTGTAGGAATTAGAAATAACTAAATTAGAAATAACTAAATTAGTAATAATAGCTTAATATATTAAAGTGAAATTCAATGAATAAGAGTCCAAAGGCATGAATTTAAATGATAAAGGTATAATTTTCTTTTTTGAACTGTAAGTGTTTTACAAGTATAGTTAAACTTTAATCCAACTAGCATTTCTTCCTTTTGTCACTAGTTTAATATGGCCAAACAATTGCAAGGAATTTAAAGCCTTACTGATTGTACTCTCTGCTATGTCTGGATATGTGTTACGAATACACTCCTTAGTAAAGGGTTGTTTTTGTTTAAGTATAAAATCCTGAATTCTCTCCACTTTAGTATGCTTACATATAGAATCTAGAACTGTATTATGAAGATCTTTGTACGCCTCTAATATAATAGTTAAAAACGTTTTTAACCAAAAGCTACTATTATGTTCCTCGCAGTACCAATTTACCGAAGATTTATAAATCGAATTGTAATATTCAGATTCATTTTTCTTAATGTATTTATCCAAACATACATATTTTACAAATGTATTTCCACTCTTAATTAATAGCAATTGCATTAACATAAGTGCCAATCTGCCGTTACCCTGATTAAAAGGGACTATGCAATAAAAATTAAATATAAAACGAGCTATTAATAAAAGTGAATGATGGCCCTTACTAGAATTTAATGAGTTATATTGATCACATAATTGTTCCATTACTTGTGGAATAAGCTCATGTGGAAGAATGCGGTAACTATTTAAGTGCATTCCGTTTTCAGGAATACCTGGAATAGTAAACGGTTTTTCGCGCCATTTGGCACTGTCAGAGGTAATGTAATGTATTAATTGAAAATGTAATTCCTGTATAGTCTCTGGATTGATTAATAAATCACAGGAATTCTTATGTACAAAAGTAAGTGTTTGATAAAAACAAAAGATAGCATCTTCCGAGATATTTTGAGGTACTATATCATCTAAAATAAGTTCTTTTAATCTTTTATTTGGGACTTTTATATCTTCATAGGTAGTAGTAAAGTTTTTTATGTAATGAAGTGGTATGGTTTTTTCTAAGCTAGTAAATATATCAGGATTTTGTTCCTGATAAGCAGCTAATTTTCCTTTTAATTCACTAATTTCACTGATTATATTTAATAGTCTCCTTTTTAATTCAATATTTTTATACTTGTCATCGAAAAAATTTCTCATTTTTATTCCCCCTGTAACCCCTTAACATGCTGTTACATAAATCTTTCCATTCTAAAGTTAGTTTACAACATTATTTTGAAATAACAATATATTTATTTTGATTTTGAACTTATTTTAGAATCAAAATTGTTATTTAAATTTGATTAACGAGTTAGAACTTATAATTAATCATGTTTGAATAAAGAATGAATATACACAGATAGAAAATATAGTTTGACTTTAATTCCTTTTTATGAATTTACGAGATAAAAATATAATTTTAGAATTATTATTAGAGTAGTTTGCTGTATTATCGCTGGGAATTTACTAGAAAGTAACTAATTTTCACAAATAAAATAAAGAAATCTTAAAGAGGAATCAATAGGATCTAATTTGAATAGGCATAATCCTAACATTAAATGTGCAAATGTACAATAATTAAATGAAAAAAATATGAAAATATCGACTTTTTTCGACAAAATAAATTAGATAGAAAAACAATCTAATTTAAGAAAATTGTTGCTTTAGATGATCTCTGCATTTCATAAATTAATATTGAAGGAATTATCAATTGATTTTTACGAGTAATAAAAGAGTAGATATACAAATTAAATTGTGACAATTATAAAGTTAGTATTCTCCATTTTCATTATTTAATTTAGCAAATTTAATAATAGTAAGGTGACTTTTCTATATTTAATATAAGTATTTGATGGAGTATGCTCATAAAAAGTGTCATTTTCTATGTATCCATGTAGCATTTAGCACTTGTATTGCGAAATGTTTTGACATAAGTTAATTTAAATATTAGGTACAGAAACATTTTAAGGAAAAGAGTCAGTATAAAAGTACCCTGAAAAACGTTTCACCCTAAAAACGTTTTTCCTCAAGAGATTTTCTCAGGAGAACTAAGGTTTTTTAATTTGTTTCTGTGTCTTATTA
>NZ_JBHWYR010000157.1:0-4965 GCF_042728695.1 Bacillus sp. NPDC060175 | reverse complement strand
CATCAATTGGTTAAATTATTTCTAAACAATTAAGGTATTTTTAGAATGTTAATTGTCAGTTTCCTAAAAAACACTAAAACTTACCTGAATTTTTTTATCAAATTACAATCTATCTCGACCTTTTCATCTAATTGAAATTCAATTCGATCTTTTCATCTAATTATACTCTAATTCGATCTTTTTATCGAGTTACACTCTGATTCGATTTTTTCATCAAGTTACACTCTAATTCGATCTTTTCATCGAGTTATACTCTAATTCGATCTTTTCATCGAGTTATACTCTAATTCGATCTTTTCATCGAGTTATACTCTAATTCGATCTTTCCATCGAGTTATACTCTAATTCGGTCTTTCCATCGAGTTACACTCTAATTCGATCTTTTCATCGAGTTACATTTTACATAGCTAATTTTATTAATCACTAATGTATATAATTAAAACAAATTCAATCATAAAGATTTTTAAAATTATCATTTCTTAATGATCATATCTTTCTCCTGACTAATAAAAAAACAATTAGACTTTTTAAAAAAGTACTTATTTGTATTTATTTTATAAAATCCTTTGTAATACTACATAAAAAGTATGCAATGCTGCACACAAATCGAATGATTTTAGATATAGAAAAAGCACTTATCCGATTGGATAAATGCTTTTTAGGACTATACTATAGCTCCATTATTTCTCAAATTCGACATGATTTGCGGATTGTCATTTTCAACGCTATAAAAGAATACTTCATCCACATGATTTTCAATATCCCATTCTTTTATACTCCACTCATTTGTAGTAATTAGTATTACTTTTCTTGATTCAGCACCCTTGATCTCACTCAAAAATTTGTTATACCTTTTAGCATCAGCTAATACTGTTTGAACAGGATGAAATAAAGTGAAAGTATCTTCATTACCTCTGGGATTGGATTGTGTATGATTCACATAACTATTTATATTAACAGCCATTCTCCCTAATTTATAATTAGTTGTTGACTTAACTGTATGCGGTAAAAGCTTTTTATTAAAAGCCTGATTAATATGACCTGATATATCGGACATAGAACTTGTTCTTATAATTCCCTTGTTAAACCCCCTATTCAAACAAGAGAGAACCATCCTTAACTTAGCATCATTATCATATCCTCTTACCAATAGTATTTTTTTAGTTTTATCACGTAAAAACCTCGTTACACTTTCAATAGCCTGTTGTTCATCAATCATAATAATTCCCCCTCTTTTAATTATATATTATAGCAAAAGTTGACGAATAAATAAGGAACTTTAACTTTTCTCTATGCTAAAAGAATGGCGCCCTCTTCACTCTTCATTTAAGACGTTTTTAAGGGAGATAAGCACCTCTACTGCTTTTTTTTATTTAAGTAACTACTTCTACCCTAATAGCATTTATACAAGCCCCACTGCTCTTTCTGTAAATTCCAATGGAGTACTCCGTAAAAAAGGGTGCAGTACTGCATTGAAATGCTGCATATAATCCCGTGTCTCATATGCCTAAAAAGCAACATACTTATATTTTGAGTTTGTTTTGCAAAAGGAGCGAATGGTAACATTTCTTTTGCGAACGGTAATATTACTATTAAAATGTTTCACATTTTAATGAAGTGATTTTGCTTTACACTCCAATAATCTCACTTCAATTCCCTTTAATATCAAGAAATTAAAGACATTAAATTAAGTGATTTTTATTTTGTACAACATTACCATAAAATCCTTATCATTTCTTATCAATAGTAACAGTCAACATGCATATATTGAGTTCGTTTATTTTGTAAAATTCTATGTAATACTACGTAAAAAGGGTGCAGCGCTACAATGAGTACTACATATAAAAAGGTGCATTATATAGGTTAAAGTAACATTTTAGGCATTCGAATTTGTTTTGCGAAGGGAACGTTACTTTTAGTAATGGTAACGTTACTTATAAAACGTTCCATAAAACAATTTTATTCTAATGGAGTAGTACAGGAGTCCACTATAAAAGTACTCCATTAATCTTTTCTTATCTTACAATGGTAATTGAATCTGATTATTAATATTCTGCCACCACTGCTCTTCCTCGATGTGTTTTTTTTGCACACTGAATATTTTTACAATAAACCCCAAATTTAGTAGCTGATAATTTCTTAACTTCGGCTACATGTCCACATTCTTTGCAACGAGTCTTTGTCTTTTTATTTAACATATATCAATCACCTCTAATTTTCTTTTATAGAAAAGTAACCATTACAAGTGATAATGTCAATACATAGTAAACGGCTATCCATCATAAAAGAAGAATAGCTATCCATACATAAGATTTGTCACAGATTTTAAAGAGAAAAAGAGTAGCTTTACACTACCCCTCTATAAGATGACTATTATAATTTGTTTTCACCTTTAAAGATCTTCTGTTGCTGGCTCATCGTAACTACGATAAGAATCTTCAATTCTCTTATTACAGTCGCTACAATAATCCCAATAACCCCATTCCCCTGGTTCAGAGAAAATACTACTATTTTTTCACAATTACAAAATTCTTGTTCTTTTTCAGTAATCATAATGAACTATCCTTAATTCATTATTTTGCACTGGAAATTTCACGAAGACATAACACATCTTTGGAATCTATCTTCATAATACTTAGCTTTTAGTTCATCAATCTTTAAAGTAAGCCCAATTCTTTCTGCAATTTCTATCGTTTCTCCCCAAAGTCCATTTTTTTGATTAGGCCAATTCTTCATGTATTCCCCTAAATTCATTTTTGTTAATTGTTTAAAATTATTATCAATAGATTCTCGATTGGATGGAACCCCAAAAGAAATATTAGTTACCGCTCCATCTTCTAAGTCAATTCCGTTAAAAATAGGAGTCGATATTTCAATATACGGATTAATATCATGCTGAAATGGCGAATGAGAACGATATAGTCCTACATCATAAGGAAATCCATCTAAAGTAATCCACGAGTGACAAAATGGGAAAGGTACTTTTGAAGACTTAGTAAATCCAATTTCTAAATTCGACTTAAATCCTTGCTCTTTAAGTAAAATATATAAAATACTTGAAAGTGCATGACAAGCTCCAATCCATTGCTTTCTCATAGCATGATTAAAAACAGCGAAATATGTTTCCACCAATCTCTCGTTATTAGGAATTTCTGATGATAACTGAAGTGCTCTTTGTTTCCAAATATCTACAGGGTTTTGAATTTTATCGATACAGCATTTCTTATATTTCCGTCCACTTCCACAAGGACATGGTTCATTACGTTCATACATATTGTTTTATTCCTTCCTTAGCTATATTTTACATAATAGAGTGTATTAAACTTAGACACTCGTGAAGGTGTATTTTCTTGTGGTACCTTTTTCTAATCTATGAGTTGTATTAAATTTGAACAATTTCTTCTTAGGTGTCCAATTTGTCCAATAAACAACAGGTCCATTGAGTGAAAATACAGGTGAAAAATATAGTAAATATTTGTTTGAAATAAAGATTGATCAAAATGGATTCTTTTCTATTTCTGAATGTACTTTCTGTTTTATAAAAAAGTTTAATTATTTCAATAATCATATTTCACAACCAACAAATTAATTTTATATATCCGTATATTCACCTTCGAAATTTTCCTCACTTTCCTCTATTCTTAATGCTAAGTAATCTTCAATTTCATCAAGAACATCAGGAATGTCTCTGATTATAGGAAGCTCTGATAATATATTTTCCTTGTAAAAATTCATATAAGAATTTTTTTGTTTCTCCTTTTTTGCCCTTTTAGGAATTAAATATTTAACAATACTGCTTTCTAAATCAACTTGTAAATCATCAGAATACAATATTAGATGATAATTTTGAAACCAGTATTGTTCATCAACCTTTTCTTTTAACTTATCAATTTCCTCTTTTTCGAAGTACCCATCTTTTAGGTAATATGAAATTAATATTTGATTGTTTGTTTCGATTGCTCTACTTCTATTTTCTATCAATACATCTGTAAAACCAAATATTTTTATTGCGTAATAAAAATATAATTGCTCTTCATTAAATGATGTTTTAAGTGCTTCTCTATATCTAACTTGGAAAAATTTAAGAAATTTATTCTTATCAAAATTGCTCATGGCATTAAATTTATCCACCGTATACAACATAGTCTCGGGAGATAAATTAAGAAGAAAACATAGTTGGTGGTAATCATAATCCTTAACTTGATATTGCTCAAGGTCTAGCTCTCTAAAATATTTCGTCTTAAAAAAATTATTTATAAAGACTTTCTTAAGTTTATCATCCTCCAATTTTGACACTCTAAAAACAAGTTGGTTAATAAAATACAGCTTGTTATCATCTCTTTCTTTGTCGAATCTTACATTACAATGGGCAATTAATTTTTTCCAGTACCTTGCAACTAAGTTGTAATTATTGAAAGATTCATATGTCCAAACTTCTTTTTTGTTATCATTTCTTTCTAATTCATATTTTTCCAACACTTTATCAAAAATCTTTATTACTTCATCAGTATCATTCTTATTACAGAAAAAGTAAAAATCATCAGAGAAATAGGAGAACTCGCAGTCAATCCTCGAATTTCTAATTTCTTCTTCAATGTCATTACTGATATTCTTCAAGTTACTTTCTGCGAAATATAATGACAAGTAATTCCCCATTATTAATCCATTTGTTTTTCCTTGATTCATATTGGATAGGAATCGTTCTTCATGTTCCTCAAAGTCTATTAAATGGGTATATATCCTTCCGTAGTATTCCTTTATATCCATTTTAAGCAGCTGGTCATATACGCATAATCTGTTAAAATCATCTTCTAATTGTCTATCGTATTCTCCTGATACAAAATCTCCAGTATCAATATTTGCAGATAAGCGTTTATGTAAAGGATCTAAATTTTGAATGGTATCAAAATTTGATAAATCCTTAAAATGTTCATAAGCAACTACAAAGTTTAAAATATTCGGCAT
>NZ_JBHWYR010000156.1:0-5014 GCF_042728695.1 Bacillus sp. NPDC060175 | reverse complement strand
TCTTACTAAAGAGAATCTTCGTAACGTTTATCCAAACATGGCTGAAAATACAATTAGTAAAACGTTAGTTTCCTTGTAGCCGCTTGGTCATATAAAGCTAGTTTCAAGAGTACAGGTTTAATTCTATATTAATAATTATTAGGGGTAACAATACATCGCTATCTATATCTAGAATGTTATATAAAACTATTGAATATTTTATTCGTAAAAACAGAGGTGTAAAATGAACTTTATTTCCGAACTACTTGTTACCGTTGCAATTCCTACAATACAACTCACATTTTTGTTACTACTCATATTTGTTTTTAGCTACTTTGTAGTATACAAAAAGGTGTGTAAAGGTGGGGGGGAATTTACCGTACAACAAATTATATTGTTTATATTAATAATAGGATATTATTCCCTTGCATTATCAGCTACTTCATTTGGTCGTCCAGATGATATAACTTTTGCAAGAACAATTGACTTTGATGTACTTAGTGTTTATAAAAAAGCATGGAATACCTTTTCATTTTCTTCTTTTTTCCATATCATTGTGAATATAGGTATGCTTTTTCCGTTAGGAATTTTATTACCTTTAGTTAGTAATGTTTTTCAAAAAACAAAATGGATGTTAATCAGCTCAATTATAGCAAGTTTATGGATTGAAATCCTTGAATTTACAATGCAACGTGGAAGTATGGAACTAGCCGATTTACTTCATAATACTTTAGGAATGATGCTAGGATATTCTATGGTAAATATAGTTCTTATATTGTTGAAGAAAAAAGAAACGGATATACAAATGATCAAATATTTATTTCTTCCGATTACAGTAAGTTTTGTTGCACTTGGAATAATGATTTCGTATCAAATGAAGGAATTTGGGAATACGCCTTTAGATCCCATTACAAAAATAGACATGACTGATGTCACTATAAAAACATCAATAGAGTTAAAAGACGAAGGTAAAAAAATGCCTGTTTACAAAGAGGAAATTCCAAACATGCCTGATGACAATGAGCCAGTTACAAAAAAATCACATATTCGAGATGTTGAAATTCTGTCTCCTAAAGAAGCATTTCAAAAACTAAAACAAGGAGACTTTGATCCTATAATATCTTTCAAAGCAGGTGATACATTAGTCATTACAGATTATAATATAGATTACCACGCTGATTCGAAAGGTTTTTCTCAACCTATATATGTTTTTCAAGTACGCTTAAATGATAATGACAAAGATAGTTGGTCTCAACCTATTTCTGCGAGAAAATAACGTAGATTTTCATATTTTTGTTCATGTGAAATAGTTCACTCAAGTTGTCGTGCTCATTTAAAAAATCTCCTATGGAATTTTATTGGAATTGAAAAACATTTTAGAAGAACAATTACGTTGTGGGCTATTGTATAGTATAGATATGAATAACAAAAAAGGGGGACTATATATGTGGAAGCGATTTGTAGCGATTGGTGATAGTTTTACAGAGGGGATAGGGGATGAAGTTGAGGGAATAGCATTAAAAAGCTGGGTAGATCATTTTGTTCAACTGTGTGTAAACGATATAGAATATGCTAATTTTGCAAAGCGTGGGTTAGTAACTAAAGAAATTCGCTCACAGCAATTGGAAAAGGCATTAACTTTTAATCCAGATTTAGTTTGTCTAATTGCAGGTGCAAACGATGTTTTAAAAGGACGTTGGAATCATGAAGCATATAAGAACGATATGGAATTTATGATAGATACATTAAGTAAAACAGATGCTGATATTATTATAGCAAACCTTCCAGATTTTACAGTTCGGCTTCCTTTTTCTTCTGAAAAAAAACAAGTATTAAAAGAACAATTATTAGAGGCAAATGAAGTTATACTTTCACTGAGTAGAGAGTATAAGCTTCATCATGTTGACTTTTGGAATCATCATTTAGTTAATGACAATACGCTTTGGTCTACAGATCTAATTCATCCAAACTCAAAAGGATATGTAAAAGTTGCTGAATTAATTTTTAGTAGTTTGCCTGTACAGAAGACAGAATAATAGTTCGCAATTTAAAAAATATGATATTAATTGTATTAAGCGATGTTTTTTAGTAAGTGGAGAGAACTAAAAATTTAGCAAACAAACCGTATCTATGATATATTTCTACAGTAGTGTACAAATGCAGAATCACAAATAAAGATCACCTACGGAAATAGGTGGTCTTTAAACATTCTTTTGAATTGCTTCCGTAACATTAAATGGTCAATTCTTTGTAAAACACCTAAAAAAACGTCACAGTACTCTGACGGAAAAATGGGGAATTTTTAATCTATTACTATTATTATTTATTCGTAACTTTTAAAGTATTTAACACTATTTTGGTTGCTTCTGCAATAAGTTTATCATCATATGTAGCATCCTCTTTATCATGATTAGAAAGTATTGCAAGAATAATTGGCTTTTTATTTGGTGGCCAAATAATTGCAATATCATTCCTTGTTCCGTATGATCCTGCACCTGTTTTATCAGCTACTGCCCATCCTTTTGGTACGCCCGCACGAATCAAGTTATCTCCAGTTGTATTTCTCTTCATCCAATCTACAAATAGTTCACGTTTCTCAGGTGGAAGTACAGTTCTTAATGTAAAAGATTGAAGCGTCTTAGCAATCGCTTCTGGAGTACTGGTATCATGTGTTTCTCCTGGATTCACTTCATTTAATTCAGGTTCAAATCGTGCTGAATTAGTAACTGTATCACCAATTTCTCTCAATATTTTTTCAAACTCGGAAGGACCACCTAATTGTTTAAGAATCAAATTATGTGACGTACTGTCACTATATCGAACAGAAGCATCAGCAAGTTCTTTTAAGAACATGGTGTTTTGTTAAGAAAACACCATGAAATGCAAATAACAACTATACAGAAAGCTAGTTCCCTATAGTATAGTGCATATGAAAAATCCCTCTTTACTATCTCCCACAAAAGAATCATGGCTGCAAACTATATAAACTGTATTTTCAGAAATATTTCAAGCGTGTAAGAAAAATGAAAGGTAATTCAATATGAGAAAAACAACCTTACTACTACAATGAAAAACAGAAACAATCATAAAAATTATGAGATACGATATCAAGTTATTTTCGTGCTTATAACATTTGACCATGTATTCCAGTTTAAATAAGGAAATTCGAAACAGACCATTAATGAATGGTACATTACTCGTATTTTAAAAAAGTCAAAATGTAGGCAGGCATCTTCTATCAAATCTCATTCTTAGTGTGTAAATTTGGAGGGAATTTTTCATATGAAAATAGTAAAAGTAAAAGATCTTAGTAAAGAATACAAAGGGAAGGTTTCACATACAGCACTTTCAAATATTAATTTAACAATTACAGAGGGGGAATTTGTTGGGATTATGGGCCCTTCGGGTAGTGGGAAAACAACCTTATTGAATATGATTTCTACTATTGACTCGCCAACTTCAGGAAGTGTATCCATTCATAATAAAAATCCGTATCAACTTTCACCCAATGATTTGGCCTTATTTCGCAGACAGGAATTAGGATTCGTCTTTCAATCCTTTAATCTGCTGCATACATTAACTGTAAAAGAGAATATAGTTCTTCCGCTCGTATTAGATGGCATGAATGTGAAAAGAATAAATAAACGAGTAGAATCTATTTCAAAAAAATTAGGAATCAGTGAAATATTGAATAAACGAACATATGAAATATCAGGAGGACAAGCACAGCGAACAGCGATTGCTCGTGCACTCATTCATTCTCCTAAATTGGTTCTTGCCGATGAGCCAACAGGAAACTTAGATTCTAAAGCTTCTCAAGATGTAATGGAGATATTAACACAATTAAATAAAGAGGAAAAGGCAACAATGATGTTAGTAACGCACGATCCAGTTGCTGCAAGTTACTGTGACCGCGTTATTTTTATTAAAGATGGACAGTTATATAATGAAATTTTCTACAATGACAATCGTTCGTTATTTTATCAAAATATTATGGATATTCTTTCTATGTTAGGAGGGAACAAAAATGAATTTTCGACAGCTCGCATTTAATAATGTTATACGGAATAAACGAATATATCTTGGACATTTTTTTAGTAGTACATTTGCGGTAATGATTTTCTTTACTTATGGGCTACTTGTCTTTCATCCGAATCTACAAGGCGAACTGACTCATGCTAGTACCATAATGAATACATTTGGGAAAATAGGATTTCAACTATCGTATTACTTAATTTTTGTTTTCTCTTTCTTATTTATTTTCTATTCTGTTAGCGCATTTTTAAAAAATAGAAAAAAAGAGTTTGGATTATTAATGTTACATGGAATGTCTCATCAACAGCTTCATCGATTAATTTTTTTCGAAAACATGTTGATTGGAATCCCTTCTATACTAGTAGGCATTGGGATTGGGATGATTTTTTCTAAATTATTTTTACTAATTAGTGGGTCTTTATTGGGAATAGAGAATACGTTAGCATTTTACTTTCCATTAAAGTCTATGGGAGTAACAGCTATTTCCTTTTTTGTTTTATTCCTACTCATTTCATTATTTACATCAAAAATGGTGAAAATGAATGAACTTGTAGAACTCATAAAATCAGAGGAAAAACCAAAACCTGAGCCGAAAGCGTCCGTTTGGATATCCTTGTTGGCAATTCTTTTAATTGGAGCAGGTTACGCCTCGGTCCACCACAGTATCGTCGCGATGAATTACATGAGTTTGAATCAGTTATTACTACTCGTAGGAGTGGGTGTCATATTTATCGTATTTGGAACCTATTTTTTCTTCACTCAATTGTGTGTATATGTGATATACACTTTAAAAAATAGAGAAACTACATTCTTTAAAAGAACCAATCTTCTTGTTATCTCAGATTTAATGTACCGAATGAAAGATAATGCGAGAACGTTCTTTATAGTTACAATTATATCGGCTATATCTTTTACAGCAATTGGAGTTTGTACGGCTATCGCAAATCCTGAATTGGCAAAACATGAGACCCCATATGCATTTACCTATCAATCGGATAAG
>NZ_JBHWYR010000155.1:0-5066 GCF_042728695.1 Bacillus sp. NPDC060175 | reverse complement strand
GAATGAGAGAATCCTACAATATAAGTTAACCCTTTAAAGTCCGCTCCATTTAGTTGAAGAAGCCCTCTCGCTGCCAACGAACCTAGCATTAAAGTTAATGCGATATTATGTAAAATAAACCAGTTATTAAATCCTTTCACTTCATGAAACGCGAATACTTTTGCTAATCCTAAAGCAATTAAAAAGAAGAAAAAGCCAAGTACTAACGTATGCGTATGCAAAAGATTTAATAAAGTAGAGCCTAAAATCCCTTTATATTTCCCATACTCCCTAGCAAATATTCCTGACAATAAACCGATAATCAAATAAGTAAACGATGCATTATATAATTTCTTCATTATGTACCTCCTTAAGTAGAATGTGTAGTGTGTCATATTTAGTAATAATGATAGTTATATAGTAAAAACTCCTAGTTTCCTAGGAGTCATTGTATAAGTATCTCACTCTTTACAATCAATCCTAATTATAAAATATCCTTTTATACAAAACAATCGAACTTTATGTGAACAGTAACTCTCAATTAAAATAACTTGCACTTTTATTTCGCACAATCCATACTAATTGTTATAACTTTTAAAGGGGGTGCGATAGATTGATAGTTCTTGAAACTGAAAGACTCACTCTTCGCTGGCTCGATGTAAAAGATGCTCCGTTCATTCTCGAGTTAGTAAACGATCCTGCATGGATTCAGTTTATTGGTAATAAAGGGGTTAAAAACTTAGAAGATGCAAAAAATTACATCTTAAACGGACCCGTCGATATGTATAATAAAATGGGCTTTGGTCTTTACTTAGTTGAACGAAAAGAAGATTTCACTCCACTTGGCATGTGCGGCCTTATTAAAAGAGATTCATTAGAAGATGTCGATATCGGCTTTGCCTTTTTAGAAAAATTCCGTTCGAAAGGATACGGCTACGAGTCAGCTTCTGCGGTAATGGAATACGGTGTACAGAAGCTAGGAATGAAACGAATTGTAGCAATTACTTCTATAGATAATGTTGCTTCAGGTACGCTGTTAGAAAAAGTAGGATTGCGATTCGAAAAAATAATTTCAGACTCAGGAGAAGATCTAAAATTATTCGGGTATAACGCATAACAAAAAAGGGTCGCCATGAATGGCGACCCTTTTTTTCACTTCACTTCTACCGTATAATTCCCTGTTCCACCACCATACTGGTATACATGTAAATAGTACTTCCCTGGATACGTATAGTAACTACCTACTAATTTATTTCCTTGTTGCTGTGCATACGTAACATAATTATTTAAATCTGCTTCTGAATAAAGAACCCAGTTTACTCCGATATTATTTTCCTTCGTTACATTAATTTGAAGGTTTTTCGCAGTTTCTATATTTATTTCAAAGTAATCACTCGTATCACCGTTTCCTAAACTAGCACGTAAAACTTGATTTAACTGCAGTTTATTTGCCGTTTGGAATGAATTATTTGGCTCTTTTTCTACACTGTTATCTTCTTTCTTTTGAACCGTTACACTTGTTGTAGCAGTATTAGTTAATCCTTTATCGTCTGTTACTGTTAATTTCGCCGTATACGTTCCTTCTTTTGTATATACGTGAGTTGGATTTTGCTCATTACTTACCGCACCATCACCGAACTCCCAGTTATAAGAAGCAATTTTCCCATCTTCATCTTTTGATCCATCACTTTTAAACGAGATTGCTTCATTCACATTTCCGCTATACGGACCATTAATAACCGCGACCGGCGCTTTATTCACAGCACCTTCTTCTGTATTAATACCGTGGAACACAACATCATATTCAAATTGCCCTGATGCATTCACACGATAATTCACAAAGTAAGCTGTTACAGTTTTATAGCCTGTCCATTCTTTTGCACTTAAACGTTTTAACGTATCATTAACGTTTTGCGTAATTGTTTTCCAGTCTTCATATTCTCCTTTTGCAGCAGTACCTGTATACGTTCCTTGCAGTGTAAATGTATTAAAGAACTGTGATTTATTTTTCTTTACCGATACATTATTTAATTTCGCTTCCGCTGTAATTTCTGCCGCAATATCCGAAACTGGTTTCGGTGCATGAGTTGCTAAATAATCATCTGATACTAATGGGACATTATATTTCTCACGGTTATCAACAAGCATTTGCATATAGTCTTGATACTCTTTGTTTAAATTGGCATCTTTACTTAAAGCAGAGCGATATACATCATATGCTGTTACATCATTTTTCCTAATAAGATCATGAACTTTATCAAACATATCGTATCTCTTATTGTACATATACGATTGTAAAGCAAAGGAATAATTATAGAAATCCCACGTTCCATACTTTGCATTTAACGTTCGCTCTGCCGTATAACGTTCTGCTGGATTCGAAGATAGTCCTCCTATAATGCTCTTTCTTGGAACGACATTGTCCGTTCTCGTTGCACCTGCAAAGAACTCAGCATTCCCTTCTTCAAACCAAGATAATCTCTCATTTTCATAAAACTTACCTTGTCCCCAAAGTCCTGGCACTTCATATCTACCTTGTAAATAATGCGTGAACTCATGTCGGAATAACTCTTCTAAACTATATATACTTTCTTCTGGTGTACGTTCATAAGTAAAGAACGTTCCTGTTCCTTCTATATACATACCACCATTATTTGTTTCATATCCGTATAATTGACGATTAAATTGATACTCAGCTGGGCTATTATAAATAACCATCGTTAATACATCATCTGGATTTCCTTTTTCTAAAGGTTGGTCACTTTCAACCGTACGATGGAATTGTGCCTTCACTTCTTTTGCTGCCCAATATAAACGTTTCACTTTCTCTTCAGTCACTTTATCTCCGGCTTTTAAAACAATTGCCCCATCATCAAACGTATACGTTTTTGGTAAATATTTTTTCTTACCATCTTCTCGTATTTGATCTAAATCAACCAATTTACCATTTGCATCTTTCCCGCCATAATTCGTCGTAATTTGCTCAGCTGCTACGAAATATTGCTCACCTAAATAAGGATAGATTTTCATCGCATCTGTTACAACTTGTAATCCTTTTGTCCCTGTACTATGGAATGTACCGAGTCTACCTGTATAATAAATGCCATTATTAATAAGCCATCCGTTTTTCTCTGTAATCGTTCCCATTAACGCAAATCTACTTAACTCATTAATATAACTATCTATTTTCTGATACCATACTGTATCTTTCGGTGCTTTTCTCGTATCGTACAAATACGATTGAATATCGTAATCAACACCTTGCATAATATCGTAAATCGCATTTCCAGCTGAAAGATTATCTACCAATGTAGAAAAATTATCATTATATTGCTTAAAAATCTTTGCAGCCGATGTTACCGTTTCCACATCACTCGAAGCATTTCCTATTAATTTTCCGTATGATGATACAACTCTATTTTGTTCCAATGTACCGAGCTTGAAATTTGGATTGTTCGCAATCGTTTTTAACGCCGGCAAGCACTTGTCATGATAGCTCCGCTCATTTAGTTTACTTAATTCCGTATTATAAAACCCTAAATAAAATCCAGAGCGCAATACTTCTACTAATGTCTCAATCCCTTTTGAATCATCCTTCGTGTAAGCTTGTCCTTGCTGCTTCAATTTATCAATAATCGCCTGCATCCTACTATCATTTTGATAGAATGCAAGGCTGTCCTTATTAAACTGAAATAGCCCCGTAATTTGCTCCCAATCGATTGTTACAAGTAAATCTACTAACTGCTGATTGCTTAATTGATTTAATTCAGCAATTGTATATGTTTTGGCTACAGCTAATTGCTTACTTTCCTTTTTTACTTCAGGTGGTCTTTGCGATAAATCAGCAAATTGTAGCCTTTTCTCAAAAGACTTGCTTTCTAATACTTTCGATGAATGAGCTAATTCTTGCACTGGCAGTTGTACACCAACCGGCTCCATTTTGAGCACATTGCGATAAGAAACTTGCTCTACCTTAGTATCTTCCGCCAATATGTTCCCTTGAAAACTACCTAACATTAAACTAGCAAAACTTACCCCTACTAACACTTTTTTTGAATAGCCTTTCATGCTCTCCCCTACCTTACATTTTTTAGTGTCCCACTTCATTATTTTACTATTCTGACTATTTATTATGTATTGAGAAAAAATAAGGTAACGTTCACACACGTATCCATTTAAAGCAAAATTAACGCTTGATTCTCCATGCCATTTGTGTCAAAAAAGGATAGATAATAGCGAAATTCCTGCTACATCTAACCCCTTTTTCAACGCTATGATTTTAACTTGATAAACGTGATTTCCGGTAATGTTTGCATATACTGAATTAATGCATTCTTTTCTTCAGGTGATATATTTTTCAGTTGCATTCCTACCTTATAAACTACACCTGTATCTCGCTGTAAAGATTCCACTTCATATGAAAGTATTGGAATACCTTTCACTTGTAGCGTCTCTAATATTTGTTGTACCGCTTCATGTTTATTCATACAAATTTGCAATGTTATATTTTGTGGAAATAAAAATTGCACCTTAAAAATACGACTTACAATCTCTAAACCAATTAAAACGAGAATCGTCGCTCCAACGCCCACTACATACATACCTGCTCCAATTGCTAATCCAATTCCTGCTGTAGCCCATAAACCAGCCGCTGTCGTTAACCCTTTCACCGCCTGCTTTTGAATAATAATTGTACCTGCACCTAAAAACCCTACTCCACTAACAACTTGCGCTGCAATACGACTTGGGTCAAGAGACATATGATCTTTAAATACAATATCTGAAAAGGCATATTTCGAAACAACCATTATTAAAGCACTTCCTACCGCTACGAGGAAATGAGTCTTTAATCCAGCTTCTTTTGATCGAATTTCCCTTTCAATACCAATTATTGCTCCTAATAAACCGGCAACACCGATTCGTATAATAAAATCAATATGTAAGCTCACGGGCACTTCCCCCTTTCATTCATTATAGATAGATAAAATAAAAATTATCACAGACATCCGTTTATCGATATAAAAGCATTTCATTAAAATATACTTAATATACCAACCGATTTATGTTAATATTTTAAATATTAACAT
>NZ_JBHWYR010000154.1:0-5162 GCF_042728695.1 Bacillus sp. NPDC060175 | reverse complement strand
GGAAATATTGGATTCCCCTAAATTTACACCTGTCTCGTACATCTCCTCAAATATACAAACTAATTCCTTAACGTACAGGGAACCAGTTTAGATGTATCTAAACATACAATTCCCCCGAAATGATATAGTGAGACCAGATAGTTGTTTATGAACCAAAATCTATATGTATTTCGATTTTTTCTTATCAAAAAACCGGAACCAACGATAGAAATGAGGTACGGAGAAGGAGTAAGATTATTTTTAACGAAATTCAAATGAAACAGCTAGAAAAAAATAAAAATGTATTAAAAGTGTCGGAATGTTCGATTAGCTATTGTTCAGATTTCAAAGTAAGAGCGGTAAAAGAAAATCAACAAGGAAAAGGCCCTATCCAAATCTTTTTAGAGAATGGGTTTAACTTAGCTGTGATTGGTGAGGAAGGCTTTTATACAGAACGCCGTGGGAAAGGAAGCACGTATTGCGTTTTTAGAAGCGGAATTGACATTCCTAAAAAAGTTAGACGAACTCGAAAGGCAGGCGTTACAGGTAAACGTAAAAAGACCGCCTATTACGGGCGGTCGCTTTTCTTAGGACATAAACAAAGGATGCAAAGTGCAACAAAAAATATAGGTAACAAAATTATAAGCGATAGCCTTGCGATGGACTCTTCATAAAACAGGTATTGAATCATCGGCATGTCCCAATATGAAACTTTTAAAACTGCAACTGTATTTTCTCTCGATGTTTCATTTAGTGTTGTACCTATAACTTTTCCGTATACAGTAAATTCTCCGATATAAGCTGGATCATCAACATGACGGAACGGTGTGTCACCTTCAAGCTCAATGTCCGTAGATTTTATATTAGGATATGTATCTTTAATTTTTTCTTTTAATATAGCTAAATCACTTTTACTTATTTTTTGAGGTGCTCCCGTAGTGGCTTGTGCGTATACGTGTAATTTTATGTCATCTTTTTGGATAGCTGACCTACCTACTATTCTATTTGGAGAAAATATAAGTAATATCACATGCAAAATAAAAAACATTACAAAGACTTTAGAGGATTTTTCTAACTTGTTCAATTATCACACCACCAATATATACTAATTACATTATAAGATATATTAGGGTTTTTTAGTTAGACGTACCAAACTGTTTTTGTTGACTGAGACGAAATTGTTCTTCATACTAACTCACTTTTGCCGTGAGTTCCTCTACTTGAGCTTGAAGTGATTCAATTGTGGGTTGATTTGGATGTGAAAGTGTTGTTTTCATAGATAAATCCATTTGATAAAATTATCCAAATTCCTTTTACATATATGATTTTTATAGAATGGTTCTCGCATGTACGGCTTGATGCCCTTGTTTTTGGTGACTAATTTTCTATTTATACGGTATTCACAGATAATTAAGTAGTTCAAATTTAGTAAAGAAAAAGAATAAAACATATATGGATGCGGATTGAGTAACCCTATCGCTCTTTTCGAACAAGAAACCCCATCGTCTTTAGAAATACAATGTAAGAGAGGTTGGATACAGTGCGACATTGAAACACATAAGGTTTTTGTGTTTTAAACGAAATATAGAAGTAATGTAAGGATTTAATGCATATAATAATGTTAATGGTTAAAATTGACAAAATATTCATTTTAATCAGATAAAAATGACAAGATTTTAACTTACAATTATGTTAATGCGACTAAAAAAGGCTAATAACTATTTTTCATAACAGTTAAGTTTAGATAGGAAGAGGATAATGAAGACTAAAGATAGTTATAAAATCATTGTAATTGGTGCCGGGACTGCGGGACTGTCCTTTACTGCACATTTATTACGTAATGTATCCCTATTTAAAGAAAGTATAGCGATTATTGATCCATCTAAAAAACATTATTTTCAACCTCTGTGGAGTTTAGTGGGTGGTGGAATTGTTTCAAAGGAGTCTACGATGCGTGATCAAGAATCACTTGTTCCTAATGGTGCGATCTGGATTCCTAAACGTGTTGTTAAGTTGTTCCCATCTGAAAATAAGATTCTTTTAGATGATGAAACTATGCTTGAGTATGAAATTCTTATTGTAGCAGCCGGTATACAAATAAATTGGGGTGGTATTAAAGGGTTGAAAGAATCTATTGGGACTAATGGTGTTTGTAGTAACTATTCCTATAAATATGTTGATTCTACTTGGAGAGAAATTGAAAGATTTAAAGGAGGAAATGCTGTTTTTACCCACCCAAACACCCCTATTAAATGCGGTGGTGCCCCACAAAAAATTATGTACCTAGCCGAGGAGCATTTTTGTAATAGTGAAGTAAGAAAGAATAGCGAAGTTATGTTTTATTCTGCAAACCCTAACATATTTCAGGTTCCACGTTATGCAGATACACTAGATAAGGTGTTAAAAAGAAAGCAAATTATAACGAATTATAATAAAAATTTAGTAGAAATTATTGCCGAAAAGAGAGAAGCTATTTTTGAGGATACGCAAACACTAAAAAAAGAAAGTGTGTCATATAGCATGTTACATGTTGTTCCACCAATGGGACCGCCTAGTTTTATAAAAGATAGTGAAATAAGCGATCATCAAGGTTGGGTTGATATAGACCCTTATACTTTGCAGCATGTACGTTATAAAAATATTTTTGGACTAGGGGATTGTACAAATTTACCCACATCTAAAACTGGAGCGGCAATTCGAAAACAAGTACCTGTCTTAAAACAAAATATTATGGACGTACTGAATGGAAGAGATATGCAGGCTAAATATGATGGGTATACATCTTGTCCAATTGTTACAGGGTATAAAAGTCTTATACTAGCTGAATTTAACTATGAACATGAGCCTCAAGAAACGTTTCCGTTTAATCAAGCGGAAGAACGGTATAGTATGTTTTTGCTAAAAAGATATATGTTGCCATATATGTATTGGAATTTTATGTTGAAAGGAATTTTATAGGGGAAAGATAAAAAGTTGTTTTAAAATCTGAAAAGTAATAGGAAATAAGAAATAGGAGGGAATAGCCATGCTCTTAAAATATTTTTATGATGAAAAATTAGCACATGCTTCCTATTTAGTTGGTTGTCAGAAGGAAGGAGTAGCAATTGTAATTGATCCAAACCGTTGTATAGAACAATATATAGAATATGCTAGGAAAGAGGGAATGGAAATAATTTCTGCGGCTGAGACACGTATTCATGCTGATTTTCTTTCTGGGGCTAGAGAACTTTCTCATGTTTATAAAGCAAATTTATATGTATCTGATGAAGGTGATTGTGATTGGAAATATCAGTATCTTAATGAGATTCAATACCATCTTGTCAGAGAGGGAACTGAATTTAAAATTGGTCATATAAAATTTAAAGTAATTCATACTCCAGGCCACACACCTGAAAGCATTTCTTTTTTAGTAACTGACACGAGCCAGAATAATTATACAAATGAACAACCTATTGGAATATTCACGGGTGATTTTGTATTTGTAGGCGATGTAGGAAGACCAGACTTATTAGAAACAGCTGTTGGTATTAAAGACACTGCTAAAAAAGGAGCAAGGCAACTATTTGATTCTATACAAAAAATAAAAAAACTCCCTGATTATTTACAAATTTGGCCATCGCATGGTGCAGGAAGTGCATGTGGAAAAGCATTAGGGGCAATTCCAACTTCTACATTAGGTTATGAAAAGATGCTCAATTGGGCATTTCAGTGTAATGAAGAAAGTAATTTTATATCTACTCTATTGACGGGACAGCCAGATCCTCCGAAGTATTTTTCATTAATGAAGAATTTAAATAAATTGGGTCCACCAATTCGTAAGAAGAGAGATATTATTAGCATTAATACATTTGAAGAGTTCCAAGAAATCACTAAAAAAGTTCAGCAAATTGTTGATATAAGGGATGTAGAGTGTTTTGCTGCGGGTCACATTGAAAAATCCATTAATATTCCGTATAACAATTCTTTTTCAACTTGGTGTGGGTGGTTATTAGACTATAAAAAAGAAACATTAATCATTTTAGATATGGAAAAAGTTAATGTGGAGGAAGTTATTAGAGATTTTGAGTCTATTGGCTTAGATAATATTATTGCTTTTGCACCTTCAAAAGTAATTCAAAGATTCCATAGTTTAGAGAGTTATAAGGAAAAAACATCAAATGAATTATATCCGTTAATAAAGGATGGAAGTGTTAAGGTTATCGATGTGCGTAGTAAAAAAGAATGGGATGAAGGACACCTTCATGATGCAATACATATTGCTTTAGGTAATTTATTTGAGCAGCTAGATCAAGTTCCTACAGGTTGTCCTATAGTTTTACAATGCCGGACGGGTTTACGTTCTGCTATAGCTGCTAGTATTTTGCAAAGAGCTGGTTTAAAGGGTGTAGTCAATTTAAAAGGAGGATTCCTTGCATGGGGAAAGTCTGGATTACCATACTATAAGTAATTTAAAAGAGTATAAAATGTCTTTTTCTTTTTTCAACATTCATCTTTTATTGACTGTCGGGATATTGCAGATGCTGCAGTGGAAGTTTTGATTAACAGGGAGAAATCAGGGGGAATATATACTCTCACAGGGGCAGGAATTTTTAGTTACCCAGATATAGCAAGTGAACTGTCCATTTTACTCAATCGCACCATTACCTATATTAATATGGATTCTGTGGACTTACGGAGGAATTTAATTCACTATAATCAAATGCCTATTTGGTTGGAAAATCACATTGTGGAAATTCAGGCTATGTCTATGGGGATTCAGGAAAATCCAACAGACACTGTGAAAGAATTAATTGGGAAAGAGCCTAGAACATTAAATGCTTTTCTTCGTGAGTATAAAGAGAATTTCAAGTAGTTTTAACATTCATTTGATTAATTGGTTCTGGTGCAAAGATTGTATTTATTTGAAAGAGGTATATAGATTCCTAATGGAATCTATTCTTATGCAGCCATTCCGAATAGTTGATGAATAAACTTCACTTCATTTTGGACAGACTTGTCCCATAAAATAAGTTGGCCTTTTTTAATGATATGCATCGCTTCTATTCCTGAAAGAATAGATTTAGCTGTACGAAAAGATTTCAATCCTAGCATTGAACGAACTCTCTTTTTAATAAAACGATGATCTTGCTCTACAATGTTATTAAGGTATTTTACCTGCCTTATTTGGATGCCCACAGGCATCT
>NZ_JBHWYR010000153.1:0-5268 GCF_042728695.1 Bacillus sp. NPDC060175 | reverse complement strand
GGTTATTCGTTAGTTTCATTTTTATAAAATTTAATCTTACTATGTAAGTAACTTTTAATGTAATTCAGTTATAATATTAGATATAAAGGGAATTAATATGGAGTTGATTAACAATGAAATTTAAATTAAATACAATTCATAGTGAAACTTATTTAGAAAATATAGAGAAACAAAAACAAAATTTCTCAAACATAATTGCGATATGGAATCAAGATTATATAAATGAAGCTGAATTTAAAAAGGGAAATAACGAAAGAGAAGATTCCTATACATATGAGGGATTTTCAGATGAAGAAATATTGTATTACTATTTAAATCGGCAAACACATTTTGACCAAGAAAAACGTATAAAGGATGCATCCAGGACTCTATATGCACGTGACTTAAGCCAGTTCTATTTTTTCATCAAACAAAGTACAGAATTTCTGCAGCAAGATGTTAAAGATTATGTAGTCGGCCAAGTTTGGAGGAACTTAAGAAAGCGACATATACGTAACTATCAAAAATGGTTATCCCAGGATGCAATCTCCTATCAATCAAAAGAAAAATACAAAATATCTACAATTAGTCGGAAACTTGGTGTAATCCGTTCGTATTTGAAATGGCTATATGAAATTCAATATATCCAGGAACCTCTTCATGTGGAAATTCTAAGCACGACCGTTAATAAACACCATAAACCAAAACGCGAATTATCATATGAGGAAGTGAAGCAGTTGCTTCATTACTATAAGGATAATGAAATTAATTACGCTTTATTATCGGTCCTAGCTACTACGGGATTACGTGTTGCAGAAGTGGCCCATGCAAAGTGGGAAGATCTTGAGTATGACGCTATACGTGGACGTTACTATTTAATAGTTGATACAAAGGGAGATAATGAACGGATTGTTTCTATTAATAAGGAGATTTTCAATCGGATTGTTGCGTTTCGAATCCGGAGACGATTACCTGTGGACATTGGAAATAAAAATGGTGAGACTATATTTCAAACAAAGAATCATACTGCTTATAAAGAAAATTATTTATCACAATATATTTCTAAAATCATTAAGGATACAAAGTTACCCTTTACGGAGAATATACGAATCACTCCCCACTTTTTTAGACATTTTTATGTGCAGTACTTATACGACTACAAAGGACTAGCACCTCATGTAATAGCGGCCGCAGTAGGTCATAAAAATGACCGGACAACAAAAGAAAACTACCTAAAACAAAGATTAACGAAAGATAACGATGCTGGCAATCTAATTAAGGAAGATGAATTCTAATTTCGTTCATATTAAGATTAATTGTATAATTTATATACAACAAAGAAAAAGCACCCGTTATGGATGCTTTTTTATATGAACGAAATATAAATTTAATTGGTGGTGTATGCGTTGGTATTGATTTTAGCGAAGAAATATTAGTAAGGGGGACCATTATATCATTGATACGAACTAGCTTATTTTTCAATTATTTTCCATCTATTAAAATAAGAACCCTTAATCGTTCGGAATTTATTTTAAATTTATAATCTTTCCCACCGTTCATAAACACTTTTACTCCACTCCTGTATTGTTAATTTTTTGCACAATTCAATTCAAATTTACATATGCTACTTATGCACATGTATTCAAATCACATTTGGGAGTGTGACTTGAAACCTACTTTTCAAAAAGCGCTATATAAGCGCTTTTTTTCATGTGTAAATAAGCTCTACAAAATGAATTTTTTATTATATTCTCTTCCAAATAACATTTCCAATCCAGTCTATACTATAACTGTGACTTTAAAGCTACACAACCTAACCTGTAGGGCCTAATTTTCTTTTGTACAACAAATGGTTAGCTAATCAAGCTAGCTGCTTTGTTGTGCCAATGGAATAGGAGCGGTTAAGCTCGTCCTATACTTTAGTATGCTTATTCTTCTTGAAAGGTGAAAAGTAAAAAGACACCTTAATGAGGTGTCTTTTCAGAGTGCCAGAGATAATTTATATGTTGGATACATCTTTCTATATCATTGTATGACCATTAATTCTTGTTATGCCTAAAAAGGTTTTAAATACGTTGATTGTGTAGTTTCAATATAACAAAGAATAAGAACCTGTTATAGACAATTTTTTATACGAACAAGATATAAAATTTAATTGGTGATGTATGCGTTGATATAAATTTTAGCGAAGAAATATTAGTAGACCTAATCATTACATCATTGATACGAGCCAACTTGTTTTTAATTATTTCCCATATATGTGAACTACCCGCCACTTAACGTCCTAACGGACTGTTTGAAGTTGGGGCTTCTCGGTTAATCATTACTTTTGATAGCTAACGAATTCGTCCTAAGACAGCCGAGCTAACTCCCTTGTTCCAAAGGTTATTTTATTACTATTTATGCTAACGCTAATAGGCGTATTGCTTCATTTTTGATATTGATAGCTGAGTTATAATCTCTATCGAGATTTACACCGCATATACAAGAATAGACTCGTTCAGACAATGTCATATTTTTCACATTTCCACAGCTGCTACATGTTTTTGTGGAAGGAAACCATTTGTCTATTTTCACAAATTGTTTTCCTTGTTCGTTTAGTTTATAAGCTAAGAAAGAAGTGAACATACCCCACCCATTATCAGCGACACTTTTTCCAAAATGAAGTGCTTGCGACATTCCTTTCATGTTTAGGTCTTCAATAGCTACAACATCAAAATTAGCAGCTAACTTTTTGGACTCATGATGAAGGAAATTCTTACGTTGGTTAGCTACTTTCTCATGTAACTTAGCTATACGAATACGTTGTTTATTCCAACGCTCAGAACCTTTATTGCGCCTTGATAATACTCGTTGTGCCTTTGCTAATCGGTCTAACATTTCACGATAGAACTTAGGATAATTGGCTTTCTCATCCTCAGAACTAACGTATAATCCATCCATCGCAAAATCTAACCCAACAACTGTTTCTACTTCTTTTTGTACAATCTCTTTTTCGTATTCAGTCAAGATGGACACATAGTATTTACCAGTAGGTGTCATAGAAATCGTACATGACTTGATCATATAATCTTGTGGTATTTCTCTATGTTGTTTGATACGTACCATTTTCAGTTTTGGCAATTTGATATGACCATTAAGTAACATAATATTTCCGTTTACTACATTCGTTGTATAAGACTTTCTGTCTTTTTTACTTTTGAATGTTGGGAAGTCATTTTGACCACTAAAGAAATTCTTATAGGCAGTTTGCAAGTTTAGTTGAGCATTTGCCAAAGCTAATGAATCAACTTCTTTTAACCACTCAAATTCTGCTTTATATTTCGCGGGAGTTGGAGGCTTTTGTTTCTTTAGTTGTTCCTTATCATCTTTGTATTTTTCGTATGCTTCTTTTCGTTCAGCTAACATTTTATTATACACGAAACGTACACACCCGAAGGTTTTACGCATAAGATATGCTTGTTCTTCTGTTGGATACAAACGGAATTTATATGCTTTATTATGCTTTGTCATATCATTTCACCTCACTTTTCACCTTGATTTCCAATATATTTCTTTACTACGTCTATTGGCGAACCACCAGTAGTTAGTAAGCAAAAACTTCTTGACCAAAACATCTCTTTCCAAAGTTTCTTTTTCACTTGTGGAAAGTCTCTCTTGATTAGTCGAGAACTTGCACTTTTATAAGCATTAATAAATTTTGTCATTTCTGTATTCGGATGTGCCTTGAACAAAATATGAACATGGTCTACATCATGATTCCACTCTATCAGTGTTATGTTGTAATTCTCGGATAACCTGACAAACATGTCTTTTGCATAGTCTGATATATCATCATCGAACACATTTCTTCTGTATTTTACGACCAACACAAGATGATAATACAACAAGAACACTGAATGATTATTGCTATCTAATTTCATTCGTATACCAACCTTTATTCTTTATAAGACTGATTTTATCAGAGGCAAAATAAAAAGCAAAGCCTTTTGTCTACACCAAACCGAAATTCATCTCCCACCTATCGTTGGGCTACGCCCTTCACACGCTTGAGGAAGGAGAATTCTTTCGGGGAATGCGTTAAATTTGTACTCTGTCCCACCGTTCATAAACACTTTTACTCTGCTCCTGTATTGTTAATTTATTTGCACAATTCAATTCAAGTTTACATATGCTACACATGCCTGCAGATTACATATAGGCAGGTGTAATCTGAAGCCTACCTTTTAAAGAGCGCTATATAAGCGCTCTTTTTATGTGTAAATAATCTCTACAAAATGATATTTTTGTTATATTCCCTTCCGAATAACATTTCCGATCCGGTTTATACTATAACTGTGACTTTAAAGTTACACAACCTAACTTGTAGGGCCTAATTTTCTTTTGTACAACAAGTGGTTAGCTTATCCAGCTGGCTACTTTGTTGTGTCAAATGAAGTTTTCACTCGGATTTACGCGTCACTTCTTCTATCAGCTAAGATACGATATTAAAATCATTAGCTTCACACATTGAGGATGTTCCGCTCAAAAAACACTCCCGCATATTCTCAATTAATTCTTCAGCCACTTCAATTCGTTCCATACCAATTACATACCTTTTTAGAGTAATAGTATCAGTATGTCCAAGTTTTATAGATTTTTTGCACCAGAACCAAAAACAATATTATTAAACCACTTTCATATTTACATAAAAAATCCACACTTAACTAGACTCCTATACTCACACCATCCTTTCTAGACGAGCATAAGATGTACTAACGAACGAAAGGGGGTAATTTTTATGGGTTTTGGTTTTTGTGGAGGTTGTGATTTCGATAGATGTGATGATCGGAGAGATCATCACAGAAAAGAAGAAAGAGAAGACAATAGAAAAAAACAGAATAACAATCCAGAGCTATTACAATTCTTACACACATTAACTCCTGGTACTTGTATTGTTATTCAATATGATCGTCAACCACCTACAAGTGCAACATTCCAAGGTTTTCAAGGAAACAACGTAATCATTTTATCTGACTTTGATTGTTTCCCAGGATTAGCACGTATTGCAATTAACAAAATTAACGTAGTCTCTATAAATTCACCTGATTGTGATCGTTTCTGTTGTAAACGTCGCAGACATTGTAAAGAACATGACGAACATGAACATGATCATAGAGAAGATTAATAAATTTTAATTAAAAGAAAAATCTTCCCCTTAATTTATAAGCCAATTTGCAAGAAAAACACCTATTAAAAAATAGGTGTTTTTCTTTTCTAAATTATACTTAACTGAACATAAATAACAAA
>NZ_JBHWYR010000152.1:0-5316 GCF_042728695.1 Bacillus sp. NPDC060175 | reverse complement strand
ATACGAATTATTAAAACAATATGTTTCGACACATTGCAATCAGTTTACATAATAATATTATAGTTTGTTTTTATCGATGTATTCTAAATGTACTCTTCCCCAACCACACATACTATCTAAAACAGTACTGACTGTTTTACCATGTTCAGACAAACTATATTCCACTTTAGGTGGTATTTCTTGATAAATTTCACGTTTTATTAGTTGATCTTGCTCTAATTCACGAAGCTGCTTCGCTAATGTTCCTTGAGATATGTCTGGTATTAATCGCTTTAATTCACCAAACCGTTTTGTTCCATCTGTTAATAATATAAATAAAATGAGTGGCTTCCATTTACCCCCGATTATTTGTAATGTCGCTATTACTCCTTTTAATTTCGGTTCCTCTAAATTCATTTTCCTCATCACTCCCCTCAAATCATAAAATATAATGAGTAATTTTTTATATTATTTATCCGTACAACAAGCGATTAGTACGAAATTCGCGACTAAGTACATATAAAATGCGTACTTTTCAATAGTCATTTTTTAACGAATAATAAAAGCAACACAATTTCATTTTAAATCTTATATTAAGGGAGATGTTTAATCATGTCTATTACTGTATTAAAAGATAAGCATATCGTTATCATTGGTGGGAGTTCTGGTATTGGATTAGCTACGGCGAAACAAGCAATCGAACACGGAGCATATGTTATTATTGCAGGGCGCTCGGAAGAAAAGTTAAAGGCTGCTCAAGAATATATTAATAACAATCGTCTTCAAACTTATGTATTGGATAATCAAAATAAGAAACAGTTACAAGATTTTTTTAAGAAAGTTGGTAATTTTGATCATTTGTTCACACCTGGTGCCTCTTATACACTTGGGCCAATAACTGCTGCAGATGAAATTGCTGAAAGCAGCTTTATCGGAAAGTTTTGGCCACAATATTACGCAGTAAAATATGCGATTCCTTTTCTTTCAAACTCTGGATCTGTTGTGTTAATGTCTGGTGCATTTAGTCAAAGACCACTTAAAGGTGCGCCTGCTTATGGTGCTTGTAATGGGGCTATTGAAAGTTTAGGGAAAGCTTTAGCTGTTGAATTAGCACCGATTAGAGTTAATGTTGTTTCTCCTGGAACAATACAAAGAGAGAATGAACAAAACGAAAAAAGACTAGCTGCTTATGAAGATTATAAATCTCTTTCTCTTGTACAGAGACCTGGACATAATGATGAAATTGCACATACCGTCCTGTATTTAATGCAAAATAGCTTTACTACAGGCAATGTATTGTTTCCTGATGGAGGATACACATATCACTAATTTATAAAAATTTAATGCCTCCTTAGGTTAACTAGTATTGAGGAGGCTATTATTATTAATTTAGAAAGTGATCTAATAATGTAGGATCTTCAATCTGCGAAGAAAAACAATAGTGTTGGAAGCTTGTAAGCAAGTGAATTTTATGACAACGGCAACATTACGGGCATAAAAAACCAGTTGATTGAGAGCAACTGGTTCAATAAAGGTTTTATATTGGATATTCATTCAACCAAATTAATGCTTGTTCATAATCATCAAAGAATTTCACAGATTCTTTTGTATTGGATTGTTGTAAATAATTCATTATCTCCCCTTCTTCAAGGAGAAACGCAATTGCCTTACTGTGATTCAAAATGGTTTCATTGAAGAACTTATCTTTCCATACTTTTTGAACAGAAAAATGATCTGGTGTGTATCCTTTTCTATCCACCAACAATTTGTATTTCCGCCCCTCAGAAATAAATTGCTGACAAACCTGATCGAAGCCATTAAACCATTCATAAACATCAATTGTTTTAATCTTGCCAATTAGATGGGTAACAATTAAATCTCCCGAAACTGTTGTGCTAACATTCTGTTTACTCAACTTAGAATCATCTCCCTTAGTTATAATTATGCGTAAAAATCTCATGAAACAATAAGGATAAAATTCTTACGCAATAAAGCAACATTATTTACGAAAAGAGCCTAAAGAAAAAAGGCATATCAATAATGCCATTTTTCTTTATCATTATTTAATTGGATAACAAACCTCTGTAACCCACTTATTAGGATTCGATTCCATCGCGGGGCTAACATGATAAATATTAAACATCGATCCCGTTAATTCATAACCTTCCGCCTCAATCCATTTTGCCGCTGCTTCATTTACGTCTGTCATTTGTTCATAACTTCCGTTTACTATTATAGATGCTACCTTGATTGGCTCTATCTTTTTAAAATGAACATCTTTTGTATTTTCGTACTTCCCTAAAATATTTAGCTGTATTTCTACATCTACATCATTTCCCTTGTATTCTTGATCATGGAAGACAGCAATACTATAACTTGGATTAGCTATACTAATATTTTTAACATTAATTTCTTGCATTAAAATACTCCATAAATCTCCTTCGTAATTATAAGATGGAATAACCTTTCTAACGCTTGCTACTTTTCTTTCTGGAATTTCTTTTAACGAAACATGATAGTTCATCTCAACAAAATCCTCTCTCATCGTTTTCAGTAAGTCTTCGAGGAAACGTAATTGTTTTTGGAGATTGTGCATGTCTTCCTTTATTTGAGCACTACGATTTACAAATTGCGATTTTATTACTTCAATATTTTCACTCTCTACTATTTCTTTAATAGCAGCAATATTAAATCCCATATCTTTTAAAATTTGAATTTGATTTACTTTCTTTAATTGTGCAGCGGAATAATAGCGATAGCTATTTTGTTCATCTACTTTTTCTGGCTGCAATAATTCCACTTTATCGTAATGTCTCAACATACGTATGCTAATGGAAGAAAGTTTTGAAAAATCCCCTATTTTGAACATTAGTTCCTCCTATTTATTACAATTATTCGAAGCTCAACTTAAGCTTAAACAATGACATTGTGCGAGAGTCAACTATTTATAACGTTTTAAGTGATTATTTAATATGTTATATTTATATAATTAAAAACCCTTATGATTCATTTACCAATTTACTTTTCAATGCAATACATATTGATATTAATCCATTTACGGTCAATAACATCACTATAATACTAGTGAGTAAAGCTACATCTGCTGCAAACAATTTAGTCGTATGCCACGGTGAATTTGTGCAATAAATAAGAATTGGGATCAAAATAATAGATAATAGTAGAAATATACTCCCAACGAACAGCCTAGTTATTTTTTTACAAATTTTCTTACGTTTATACTTTTTCACTAACATAATTGATGTAATAATGAGTGAGAGTGTGACTATCGACATAACAATTTGTGTGAATGGTATGTTTTTAGGGATATCACCAGGTTTTTCCCCGTTCAAAATACTAATAATCCCCTTTTTCAATACCGTTAGTGCTGTTTCTTCTAATACATGATTTTTATTCGTTAAAATCACACCAGCCCAGCCGCTTTTATTTAAAGTAAACATTTCTGCACGAGCATCGGGCGTTGATCCTGAATGCCAAACCATCGTTTCGCCTTCATTTATATTTGTTGTTCTTAATCCAAACCCATAACTTTTTTCTGAATTTATTTTATAAAGCGGTGATAGATAAAGATCCATGCTTTCTTTCTTTAAAAATTGAGTGTGCTCTTGATGATTCAAAAACATTATAAATTGAATCATATCTTCCAAATTCGCGGTAATATAACCATACGGTGCTCCAGCATTATCATAAGACACTACACTTTTTCTTGGTATACCAAACCACGACTGATAACCTGTTAAATAGCCTTTTTCATATGCACTATCTTTATTTGCCGCTGCGCCATTCATTTTTAAAGGCTGAAAAACATACTTTTCTATATATGAAGAATATGTTTCATTTGTGACTGCCTCAATAAGGGCACCAAGTATCATATAATTTGCATTACTATATTGATACTTTTCCCCTGGTGGGGCATTTAATTTTACTTTTGAAAGTTTCATTACATTTTCTTTTAATGCTTTAGAACTCTTTAATTGTTTATCTGATAATGCTAAGCCTTCATATGTATTTATTCCACTTGTATGAGTTAGTAGATGTTGGATTGTTATATTTGAAGTTGATTGTGTATCTTTTAGTTTAAACGAAGGAAGATGTTGTTGAACTGAATCCTCTAATTTTATTTTTTCATCTTCTATTAACTTGACTATAGCTAAAGCTGTTAAAGATTTACTTATTGAACCGATTGCAAACGGCGTTTTACTTGTTACCTTTTTTTCTGACTCTCCAGTAATTCCCCACGATTTTGCGAAGAATACATCTTTATGATGTACAATTGCAACAGAAGCTCCTGGTATGTTCTGCTCCTTTATAAATTTTTCAATGTACTTATCTAAAGTAACTTTAATATTTTGCTCAGCATAAACCTTTGGATGTACGATACATAATATTAATACATTACAAAGAATACAAATTTGAAATAGTTTATAGATAGTTTTCTTCATTATACTTTAGATAGCTTTCTTTTTTTATAACTTACTAGGCTAATAAATACTAATATAGAGAGCGTAAAACTAAACATTATTAATACATAGTTCCACCATTGATTCTCTGCTATACGATATAAAAGATTATAATTAAATGTACTTTTGCTATTAGCTCCGTTAAATGATTCAGTTAAAAATAGTGAAAGTGTAGTTTGTGAGATGAGGTAAGTAATAACTACGATGAATATGCCACCTAAGATAAATGTGCTCGAATTTCCCTTTTCATTTTGAAGTTGTCTCATTTTAGCTTGTAGGTCAATTTCATTTATTTCTAAAAAATCTTGAACAAATAATTGAGGCGTACCTAGATCATTTATACTATCCTCCCCATTTTCACGACATTCTTGAATATGCTCTAATATTTGTTGCTTAATATTTTCCCTTTCTTCTAAGCTGATATCGTATTGCTCTAATTCCTTAAGTACGTCAGTTAAAAATTGCTTTTCTTTACCGTTTAATTCATTCCTCATTTCAGAAGGTCTCCTTTCAAACCGCTTTTTAATAATATTTGAATATCAGATTGCAATTCTAACCATTCATTAATTTTCTTCTCAAGACGTATTTTCCCGTTTTCATTAATTTCATAATAGATTCTAACTTTACCACTGTCTGTTACTTCTTGATAAGTATTAACCCACTCTTGATTTTTTAACTTAGTTAAAATAGGGTAAATACTTCCTACTCCTTTCAATTTTAAATTGTGTACTTCAAGTTCTTTCATAATTTCATAACCATAACTTTTCTTTTTCGACAAAATAGATAACACACACATTTCTAAATGACCTTTAATTAAACTTGTTTTGTCCATAGGATAAATTTAACAGAAATATATACT
>NZ_JBHWYR010000151.1:0-5456 GCF_042728695.1 Bacillus sp. NPDC060175 | reverse complement strand
TATTTCAAAATAAGAATGAAAATGGAAAATAACTTTGTTTGATTGTATATCTCATACACATCTAGTTAACATAACGTCCTATTATCGGTAGCAAGAAAAAGGAGGATCCCTACTTTTACGAGGAATCCTCCTTTTTCTTTTTCTTTTTCTATGACTCTATTCATTTTTTATACATTCTTATTCTGGTGCGGTTTTAGGGCTCTTGTTTGTTACTGGATTAGTCGAAAACTGTATAAAATTTTGTATGCTCTTATCGTGGGGTTTTTCAAAAATGCTGGCGATACCCCTAGATTTAAAAAGAAAAAAGCAATGATTAGATTTTAAACCTAGTCATTGCTTTATCCATTGCATCTTGGTTTACACCTATATAACGTAACGTGACCTTCTCTGACGAGTGATTGAATATCTCCATGAGTAATGCTATATTTTTCGTTTGCATGTACATATGATACCCGTACGTCTTTCTTAGCGTATGTGTTCCTATTTCATCTAATCCAAACTCTGCTGCGGCTATACTTAATATCTTATATGCCATGCTGCGACCAATAGGACGATTCTTCCCTTGTCTACTTTGCAACAAATACTCATGATCTTCTCTTTCTTCTATAAACCATTTAAGCTCTCTTTTTAATGCTGCAGTAATTTGAATACGTTTTTGTTTTCCTGTTTTCTTTTCCCTCATAGAGATATGGCTGCCTTTGACATCACCTACTTTTAATTTCAAAATATCTGATATTCTAAGACCTGTATTAATACCCATAATGAAGAGAATGTAATTACGTAAGCTCTTTTCCTTAAAATACTCTTTTAACTGCTGTATTTCTTCTGGATCACGTATTGGCTGAACAAAATTCATTACTCATTACCTCCAGTATCTTCTGTCTCGTAAACTTCTAATCCAAGTGCAAAAGCGAGCTTATAAAACGCTTTAGACTTCCAACGTCGATAAGTACGCTCTGACATTCCGATTTCGTTATAAACCATGTAATCACATACATCCTCTTCTTCTAAATAACGTTTATAAATAATATCCCTTTGGATAATTCCTGCACGTCCGTTTCCTAATCGATTTAGAAATTGATCAATACGTAATGACATTCTTTCAAGCCATTCTTCTCGTTTACTTTGTTGAATATTTGCTATGGCAACATCTTCTAATGGCTTACCAACTGCATGTGTAGGACCGTGCTCGCGCATTTCATAAGAAGGAGTGACTTTCATTTCTTTACGCATCATCCCAAATTGTCTATGTATACGTACACTTTCCAACACGCCTTCTAATTCCTCTTGTGTTGCCGTTCTATCGATTTTTGGTAAGAAAGATAATTGTTTAGTCATGTAAGACCACCCCTTTTTATTTTTTAATTACTTTTGTCTTAAAGCTCCACGTCTGCATTCATAACGTGGTCCACGAACTCCCATTAACTCTTCAATTTCACGAGTACTAAATTTCTCTTTTCGTTTTTTCTTATTTTTCTTCTTTGCTTGTTTTGATTGCTTTTTCCACTCATTTAACTGATCCTTTAGCACCTTCATTCCCCCATCTCCCTTTTCAAAATAAAAAGGACACCTATTCTTAAAACAGCTTTAATTGCTGCTTTAATGAATTGGTGTCCTCTAGTTTTCTAGCCGGACTGTATTCTGTTTTCATTTATTTGATAATACCAGCCTGCACAAAGATGTTTCTCCAAGCTTTGTTAACTTGGTATTTATCAACGCCTATCGCACGACGAGCGATAGCTTTTCTTATTTTCTTTTTCTTTGCATTTGCCATTCCTCTCATCCCTTTCATGCAAACGTCTCTCATTTCCATTTTGGAGCGTTTCACTCCTCTTGATACCTATATTACATTCAAAAATAATCTAAACGTGAATTGTACCTATTTTATAAAGTCCTTTTCCCCACAAAAGGATTATTTTATTAAAATCTTCATAAGCCATAACTTCGAATTCTTTGATTCAAATGAACCTCTAGACGAATAAACCATATGCTAATTTAAATACTTTCTAGGAAAGTAGGTGAGTACTATGCCATCAGTTGTAGCAAACCTTGTCGTACAAAATAGTGCTGGTTCTTTCAACTTAGGCGATTTTTATAACGTTTCTCCAAAAGAGAATACAAAAGCTTATAATGGTTCAGGGGCTTCAAATGTTGGTTTTGTTGTCAATACCTTTAGCGGTGTTAGCGCAACAAACACATTTGATGCTGATGTTGCAGACCAAAATCAAGTTGGGACAGCTTAAATTTATTCATTTTCTTCTCTCCCCTGAATAAAACTCACTATTCCGTCCATATTATAGATAACCCATCTTTAATGTAACCATTTAGATCTTCTTTAAGGCTGAGCAGTTAGCTTTTGCTAGCTGCTCTTTGCTTTTCTTCTTGTCTATTTAGGAAATTCCTTGCTTTCTTAATCGCTTCTGCTCTTGTCTGCCCTTCAGCTATCCCTTTCAACGCTGTATCATCCTTAATGCAGATCATCTTCTTCGTGCCATCTTCCATAATGACCTCCACTTTTGAATAATAGGCACTATGCAATTTATCGCCTTCAATTAAGAAACTCATAAATTCTGTTCCAACTTTTCCTGTGAAATCTTTGACTTTACTCATATCCGTTCCTCCTCGAATAAATTTCTAAATATTGTCCATACTATAGATACACTTGAGTTCTGAACTTCCTTCTTAATGCTTTTCTGGAGAGCAGTTAGCTTTTGCTAACTGCTCTTTTATATTCCTGTAATTCCTTCTCGAGTCTCTCAATATGCTCATCTCTTACTTGAACATCATCTTTTAAAAACTCAATTTCCTCTTTAAGTTTCATTCGTTCGTTAAACAATTGGCGATATTCATGTATAGATGATTCACGACCTGCTCTAAGAAGTTTAATTTCTTTATTCCTCAGCTCAATCTGCTTTACAGCATGATCGAAATCATCTTTTAATAATTGGTACTTTGTAGAGCCTTTCATTTCAGCACCTCATCTCTTACAAAATGAAATTTTTATTATAAAAGTAATTATTAACTATTTAACGCGTATACATTATAATGGAATATATAGTATATATTGGCATTAGGAGAAGCGCTCTGGTCAAGCGCTTCTCTTTTTTTATAAAATAGCGTTTTTGTTTAAAATAATATCTTTAAATCAATTGGACACATTTACCGGTTTGTTTACCACAATATTCATGTTAAAATCCCTTGTGAGTATGGCATAACTCAACCTTTTGAAGCCCTGTAACATTTCCTGCGGGGCTTCTTTTTTTTCAACAAGCCATTAGTTAATTGCGCTGACTACCTTGATGTACAAAATAACGATTTTGTTAAAAATGAATCAAATTACATATTGTTGTAATACTAATCACAATACAATCTGCTTCTTACCCAGATTGTACCTACTTGAGCGGCTAGTTTTGCTAGCTGCTCTTTTATATTGGGATGATAATAAAGCATTTTTCTTTTTTAACAAAATAAAGATTTTATTAATTTTTAAATTTGAATATATAATTGTAAAGTTAATCAATTAAGTGTTACAATACCATAGATACTCCTTTAGGGAGTTCTCATATAATTAAGCAAGAGTTTAAAAATTCTCGAATCTCAGCCCTTTGGAGCGCCCTTCAAGGGGCTGAATCAATTAAAATAAGGATTTTGTTAAAAAACTGCACATACATTAAAATCATACATACATTAATCATGGTAAGCTTTTCGATATGAATCTTGGTCATAGAGCGCCTTAAAAAAGCGCTCTTTTAACTTATTACAATGTGTCACATTTTACATAAAATAAGCATAAAATGGACTGAGCAAACAAGACATAGTTACTTTATAATCGTGTACATTTTGTACACGATTTCTTTTTACTAAATAAGAATTTTGTTTAGTTTCATAACATCTCGTTTGTGTAATATTTCAATTTATTAACAATAAGACATTTAATAATGTTAAAATATAGAAGTAGTTCATTTTATTACTAGGAGGGATTTCTATGTCCATGGGAACTTGGGCTGCAATTTTTATTGCTATATTTTGCGGAGTTATTTCTTCTAATAGCAAGTTGAAAAACTCCCGTAATAAAAATGGATAAACACCCCGCTGAAATGTTAGATATCTAGCATTTCAGCTAACAAAATAACGATTTTGTTCACTTTTATAGCTTACTATTCCTCATAGTTGTGTTTTTCTTCTAGGACTTTTATAAAGTTAAAGTGTCCATCGAGATAACAATCATTGATATAACCCCAAAAATATATTTCATTAACTTCGCTTAAAGTAAAATTTTCATTTTTTCATTCAACCAAGTTCATAACATATTCTTTTCCTCCGATAAAATAATGATTAGGTGCCCCACGCGCATTTTATCCACTGGAAATAACACCTTTTACGTACTTAACTATTAGAAACTTCATTTCTGCTACTTCTGCAATAGCAATTTTGTTCACTTTTTCGATACATTTATGAAACATTCATATGTTATCTTCAGTATGTTCTAACCTTTTTATAAAACCGTGTGAGATATACCAAAACAAGAATCCCTAGAGCCCTAACTCTAGGGATTCTTGTTTTTAAATAAGGATTTTGTTTAAATTAAATCTAAATCCCACTCGATGATTTTCTTTAGTGACATGCTTCATAAATCAAATTAAGGCATACAATATTAAAAATTTACTCATGAAAATCTGATTACAATTTTTTGCTTCTCATGAGACATTCTGATTACATTTCTTCTACGAGCACACATATTTGTGTGCTCTATTCATTTATGGTTAAATAACTATTTTATTCAACTTTCCATTAAGCTAATTTTTCTAATAAACCTTACAAATTTGTAATACTAATGTCACCTAAAAGAATGTCTTCCTGGTTAATAATGGTTTAATATATAGATTGTTAACTTGATTAAACAAAACACCATTGGTAGGTGACAGTTTGTGGAAAGAAAATTATTACGTTATGGCATTGTATGTATAGCTTTTATTACTATCCCCATTTTATTTATACACTTTGTTTCATCTCAATTCGTTCCAAAAGAATACAGTGAAGAATGGCCGGAAGTAAGTAAAACTGCTAAACTAGTAACTATCGGTTACTTTAAAAAAGAAAAGGATCTTGATATTATAATTAAAAAAGTTGAACCTTCCGAAGAATATAGAACACATGAAATCCACCTATGTGGACATGTGGCAGATAATAAAAAGCAAAAAATTTCTGCTGTTGTAAATTTTCGTGATAACTATTCAATTAGAGACACATCTGAAGTTAAAATCAAAGAGCCTTTAAATAAAGGTTGGATGCTCTTTCAGTTAAAATAACGCTTTTGTTATAATTTATGAACATATTTTAGACCTAAAAATCCTACCGAATATTTTTAGGATAAATTTACCGGATGAATTAGCAGAAATTTCGTGTTATTCTGAACGTGTTGAATAACCCAATACATTCAACAATACTCTTGATTG